>CAWVTM010000055.1:0-11589 GCA_963933305.1 uncultured bacterium | reverse complement strand
GTCTACCAAATTATGTGTTACACACTTAAAATGATAATATGTTTTTCAACTTTTAAGAAATATTAGAGTGAAAAGGACCTTTTTTTGCAAATACAAATAATAGATGACATTAATAAAATCGATTTCGGGTATAAGAGGTACAATAGGTGGTAAGGAGGATGAATCACTAACGCCAATAGATGTTGTGAAGTATACCACAGCTTTTGCAGATGTTATAATAATCGGCGATAACAAGAAGGTTGTTGTAGGCAGAGATGCTAGACTTTCTGGTCAAATGATTAACAAACTAGTTTGCGGGACACTTATAAGCAAGGGCATTGACGTTATAGACTTAGATTTATCTACTACGCCAACAGTAGAAATGGCTGTAGTTAATGAAAAAGCAGCTGGAGGAATTATACTGACTGCTAGCCATAACCCTAAACAATGGAATGCACTGAAATTACTAAATGATGAAGGAGAGTTTATATCATCAGAGCAAGGTGAAGATATCATCCAAAGAGTGAGAAATTCAGATTTCAGCTATGCTGAAATCGATAATATAGGAAGCTATGAACGCAAAGATGGATATATAGATTGGCATATAGATGAGATACTAAAGCTAGATATGGTGGATGTAAAAGCCATAAGAGCTAAGAATCTTACAGTGGTAGTAGATGCGGTAAATTCTACAGGAGGTATAGCTGTGCCAGCTCTTTTGAGAAAATTAGGAGTATCTAATATCATAGAGCTTTACTGTGAACCTACTGGCCATTTTCCGCATAATCCAGAACCACTCCCTGAGAATTTAAAAGATCTCTCAGCTGCCGTTATAAAAAACCAAGCTCACCTCGGTATCACTGTAGATCCAGATGTGGATAGACTTGCTTTTGTAAATGAAAACGGAGACATGTTTGGCGAAGAATATACTTTGGTAGCTGTAGCTGATTATGTGTTGAGTAAAAAGAAAGGCAATACTGTGTCTAATCTGTCCAGTACTAGAGCACTCAGAGATGTGACTGAAAAACGAGGTGGTAGCTATAGTGCTAGTGCAGTAGGAGAGGTGAATGTAGTGAAGATGATGAAAGAAACCGATGCTGTCATAGGTGGAGAAGGGAATGGAGGAATTATCTTACCTGAATTACATTACGGCAGAGATGCTCTTGTGGGTATAGCTTTATTTCTGACACATTTAGTCAATAGTAATAAGCCTATGAGTCACCTCAAAGCGAGCTATCCTGGTTATATAATAAGTAAGAATAAAATTGAGCTAACTCCTGATTTAGATATAGATCTTATTTTAGAAGGTTTAAAAGAAAGATACTCAAAACAGCCTATTATAACGATAGACGGTGTGAAAATAGAGTTTGATACTGAGTGGGTACACCTACGAAAGTCTAATACTGAGCCAATTATACGCATATATGCAGAGGGCAGTACCATGAGCGTAGCAGACAGCCTAGTGAATAAGATAAAGTCAGATATCAAAGAGCTACTTGCTTAGGTAATCTATCGTCTTAAGCATTCTAGGGCCATACCAACTAAACAGTTCCCCATCCACCAGTTTTATACGAGCTTTAGGGGCTATCATTTGTAGTTCCTCTATGTGCTTATCCTTGAAGGGGTAAGGTTCAGAGGATAACCATATTTCGTCAGGTTCAGATTCAGTTATTTCTTTATTTGTAATACTTGGATATCTTAGTGAATCTAACTCTAGAGCGTTGCTATAGCCGGAGGCTTCTATCATACTATTGATATAGGTGTCTTTGCCGGCTGCCATATATGGGCCTCGCCAAATAATATACAGAATACTTGCTTTTTT
This sequence comes from uncultured bacterium, assembly GCA_963933305.1. Lineage (GTDB taxonomy): Bacteria > Bacteroidota > Bacteroidia > NS11-12g > UBA9320 > UBA9320. The sequence continues at coordinate 9,788 of CAWVTM010000055.1, read as the reverse complement.
CTTCAAGTTTAAATTATCAAATCCTTGTTCTATAAGATGACTAAGGTCTGCAGCTTGCTCGGTTTTACCGATTAAGTCGCCAATAGACGTAATCATATTAATGGAGTCTGCTATAGTCTTAATGTCACTCAGCCAAACGGGGTAACGTTTTCTGAGGTGCTCTATTTGTTCTTGATTATTTTCTTCCTTATTACCGAGTATTAAATCAGGTTTCAATTGCTCTATTTTTGATAGTTGTAGGTTTTTTGTTCCTCCTATTTTAGTAGAATCTTTAAACTGTGATGCTGGATGAAAGCAAAAAATAGTCTGTCCTACAGGCTCTACTCCCAGATAATAAAGAAGTTCTGTCTGAGAAGGAACCAAAGATATAATGCGTTGTGGTTGTCTTGGTAAGGTAAAGTTATAGCCTGTGTGATCAATATATTTCATAAAGGGTTTGTAGTACTTTTTACTATAAGTATATTTGGAGAAATTATTTTATTGAAAGTCTTAAAAAATATTTTTGCATTGATACTATTAGTTGGTGCAAGTATAAATAGTATAGCTCAATCTTACTATGCCAATGGAGACGCTAAATCCATAGGAGGTACGTGTTACCAGCTGACAGATTCTAGAGATTGGCAGCTGGGCTCTGTCTGGTATGCAGACAAGTTAAATTTATCTAATGATTTTGATTTAGAATTTGAGCTAAATTTTGGGAGTAATGATGGCGGAGCTGATGGAATAGTCTTTGTTATGCAGACTGTTGGCAATAAGGCACTTGGTCTACAAGGTGGGGGAATTGGTTTTGAAGGTTTTTCTCCAAGCCTAGGTGTTGAATTTGATGATTGGAATAATAGTAGTATGGGAGATCTTGCGGCAGATCATATAGCCATATTAAAAAATGGGAGTGTCAATCATAGCAGTGATAATTCTATATCACAGCCAGTGACTGCCTTAGTAGGAGGTGGAAATATAGAAGATGGTGCTAATCATCTTGTCAGAATAACTTGGGAAGCTTCTTCTAATTTGCTAGAGGTTTGGTTTGATTGTGCAAAAAGACAAAGTACTACCATAGATATTTCGAACTCAATATTTAGTGGTCAAAATGAAGTGTTTTGGGGATTTACAGCAGCTACTGGTGGAGCTAATAATTTGCAAACAGCGTGCTTAAGAGACGACATATTACTTCAAGACACATTTCAAGTATGCAAAGGTGGAAGTACCTTACTCAATACGCGAGAGAGTAATAACAATATGTACACCTGGACTCCTAATTTATATTTAGACGATAATACGATAAAAAGACCCAGCTGCTCTTCTGAAGTTCCAATTACTTATTATGTAGCATATCAAGACAAATGCAATAATGTAGTCACAGATACTGTCAATGTAAAAATTAATCAGCCATTTACTATGAATGAGGCTGAAGATACCTTGCTATGTAATGGGCTTGGATATACCTTCACACTCCAACAAAAATACGATTCTGTACTATGGAGCAGTGGCAGCAGACTGCGAAGTGTTACCTGGTTTGATCAAGGGTATTACAAGTTTAGGGCATGGCAAGGTGCCTGCTGGGATGATGACTCTTTTGATTTAGAAACCGACATTAGTCCAACGGTAATAATTTCTGGTGAACAAATCTTTTGTGAAGGAGATTCTACTCTTTTAACTTTAGACATACTGCCTACTTCCGCTAGTATCTTATGGAAAAATGGGAGTATAGCGAGTAGTTTATATTCTAATAGGACTGAGACTGTAGATGCTACGGTTTCGAATACTTGCGGTACGGTTACTAAATCTTATCCTGTACGAGAACTCATTATCCCTAAACCAAATCTGGGGAATGACACATTATTATGCAGTGGAAATTCGATAGCACTTAGGGTCGATTTTGATTCTGAGTACAGCTATGCTTGGAATACAGGTAATATAACTAATGAAGAGAAGGTGAATGAAGGTGGAACCTATGAGGTGACAGTAGGAGAGCTAGATCTTTGTTTTGAACGAGATACCATAGTGATTAGAGGAGTAACTTATCCTAACGTGGGTGTTTTTAATACGCTCACCTTGTGCATAGACGAGGAATTATCGTTAGAAGTTATAGATCCACAAAGTATTGTAATATGGAATGGTACTTTGGAGTCACCATTTTATACACTCAAAAATAACGAAGGGCTAGTAACGGTAACCTCGTCCAATGAGTGCGGAGTAGACAGTACTAGTTTTGACGTTATTTTAATAGACTGTCCTTGTGTTATGTATATACCCAATGCGTTTACACCTACTAATGACGTTCTCAATGATAAATTTCAAGTACTAGCAGATTGTCCTAAATTAATAGACTACAGATTAGAAGTATATAATAGATGGGGAGAGCTAGTAGATGTAAGTACTTCGTTAAGCGACCCATGGGACGGAACATTTAAAGGAAAAGTAAGTCAAAATGGAGCCTATTTTTGGATAGTACACTGGACTGGATTAGAAAACGGTACCCAGCAACGAAGAACAGATAAGGGTATACTTCATTTAATACGATAATTAAGTTTATATATTAGGATGCGTTTGAATGGCAAAAAATGTGAGCTTATTATCATTGATTTAGTACACTCTTGTCTCTTTACTGTTATTATCTGTAAAATTAGACGGCGGTGGAGTAATGAATAATAAAAATAGACTTGGTGTCCTTCAGTTTATTTATCAAATTAGATTAGCTAAAATAGTTACCCTAGAGTCAGTAGTTTGGATTTCAATTCCCGTCAAAAAAGAGTAAACACAAAAAAAGCCTTATACGAAGAGTAGAAGGCCTTAATAGGTTATTTTAAGTGTAAATCGCTTAGTTCTCTTCAGAAGCTACTGCTTCTTTCTTCTTAGCCTTAGCTATATTTGATATAACATCAGACACATCACCTACAATTACTCCAGAAACTTCTTTATTTGGAGACTCTACAGTAACTTTAGTTTTCAACCTCTTTATAGTTGCTACTCTTACTTTGGCTACTGTTTTATTTTTTCTGCCTTTTCTTTCTAATCTTGTAACTCCCATTGTTAATTTTTTTGCAAAAATAATACATTTACAACTAATTAAGTATATGATAAAGAAATTTTTGAAGGATGGTGTACCGTCTATCTTTTGTGATTACGATACTGGCCTCCCGTTTACTAAGTGTAGTCTATGTGAAAACGAACTCACTCCAGCTTCTAAGTATTTAGTAGAGAAGGTTTTTAAGCAAAATAAAAAACTCAATATCTCTGAGATAGTCTATGAGTATGCGGTATGCTGGAAGTGTGCCTCAGAATTAGGAGCAGATATAAGTAAGGACAGTAGAGAAGCTATCTCAGCGGTATTCCAAGAGTACCAAGACCCTATGCGTCTTAGACTTGAGCATCTACACAATAGTGAGCTGTATATGATAGACAGCTGGACAGAGCGTTGTACATTTACTGGTAAGGAAACTAGAATGTGTGAGGAGTATGCTGTAAGCGGTATTATAGAAGCAGGAGCGTTAGTATACGAGCATTCGCCAGTGGTAGTGTCAGATGACTTTATGCTAGTAGTACAAGGTGTTTTATCCAAGGAAACTAAAGAAACCTTTGACGGGTTGAGAGATAAAATTTTAGATGATTCGCCATCTGTTGAAGATCTTATATTTACTCCTACACCAGGTATGATATAAGAGCTATTTGCTTTTGTAGGCATAAAAAAGGCCTTGAACATTTATGTTCAAGGCCTTTTTAGTTAATATAAACTATAGATTAATCTACAATATTTACCTTTTTAGTAGCTACAGAGTTACCTGCTCTTATAGCGTAAATGTATAGACCTGAGTTAAGATCACTAATACTTACATCTGTAGTATGCTCACCGCTGGTGAAATAACCATTAGCTATTTCCTTTACTTTATTACCTAAAAGGTCATAAAGGTCTATAGTAACATCAGAAGCATTCACAAGATTGAAGTCAGCCTTTAGGATATCACTTTTAGAAACAGGATTTGGATATACTCCAAAAGTTACGTTGTTATCCAAATCTTGAGTACCTAAAGTCTCAGTAGTAATGTGTAAAGCATAGTTCAAATATCTATCATCGAAATAGGCGTTGCCTGGTACGCTGTTTTGCCATCCGTTTTGATTTTCTCCGTAGGCTATTGTATTAGGTACCCACCAAGAATTGTTTTGATATTTTTTTTGTTTTATTTGTACAGAAGAGTTCTGGTAAAACGAGTGACCGAAGTAATTTACTCTATTCACTGTATTACCACCAGCTCTATTTTCCATAGTATCACCAAAACTATAAGGAACCATGGTAGCATAAGAGATACTGAAACCTGTAGCGTTAGTGAATGCCAATTTATCATTAGCAGCATCTGAGTCGATATTAAAACCTGAAGGTAAAGCCACTACTCTCTGTGCTGATCCCCATCCTTCACTTGAAGGTCTGGAAGTAGTATCTGCAGCTGTAAGAGGTATTCTTACTTCGTAGGAAGTATTATTCGAACCAAGAATAGACTGAGTCCAATTTCCCGGTTTCATAAATATTTCACTGTCCTCTCCTACAGGTGTAAATCTGCCCGTATCTAAATTTTCAGATTTAAAAAATTGTACAATCAGTGTATCGACTACTGGCACTGTAGTGCCTGCAACGTCAATAGAATCTACATATCGCACGTAAAGATAAGGAAAGTAAAGTGAATCTACTGTATACTCATTGAATCTTGACAATCTAGTATTATCATCTACGAGTTCAAGATTTTCATCATTTGGAGTAAACACAGCACCTACTGATACCCAAGTGTTGTGACGTGCAGTGCCATCGGCACTTACGAAAACTACAGCAGAATCTTGGAATAAGAAACTTACAAACCTATCCAAACTCGTAAGCTGAGTAATCGCATCTACTGGATATTGCCAGTTGCTATAATTAGCTTTCATTTTTAAATCTCTGGCTTCTAAATCACTCGAAACTAACTCAGTTCCTAAATATCCTTCAGCTTTCATAACACCTTGAGCGTGAGACTGTATAGCAAACCCTGCTATCATAAAGCCTGCTGCTACTAATCGTTGTACTGTTTTTTTCATTTGTTTGTTATTGTATTTAATAATTTTTCAAAAATAATTGATTATTCAAATTTACACTGCATAAAGTTCATTTATTGTCATTGAGGAGTAACATATGATTAAGTTATATCGCCATCCATTGGTCTTATTAGTATTTCTTCCATTACAGTAGTATCGCCTAATTCATAAGCGGTCCATATCAGTTTAGCAACGGATGCAGGGTCGGTAAATCGTTCCTCAGGTAAATCACTATCTGCCCAAGAGTTAGTAAGCGTAGCCCCCGGTAAGACAGCACTTACTTTAATTTTATCTGCTTTTAGTTCCTCTCTAAGCACCTTGGTAAGGCCAAGTTGTGCGTATTTACTAATGCAATATGAACCTCCATTTAAATAAGGAGTGATACTAGCGGTGGAGCATATATTAAAAATATAAGGTTTACTACTTTTTTTTATGCCAGGCATAATATTACGGGTTAGATGGTAAGTAGATGCAAGATTCGTATTCATCTGTGTTTCAAAGTTCCCATCTTCTTCTTCCATAAGTTTACCAGGCATAAAAACTCCTACATTATTGACCAAAATATGAATCGCTGGAGAATGGTCCAACACAGTTTCAGCAAATTGCTTGGTATCTTCTTTCACAGACATATCTATTTTATGTTGCATTAGATTATCGTGCATAAAAGCTTCGTCTATATTCCTAGCACTAATATGGACAAAAAAGCCTTTTTCTAATAATAATTCAGATATAGCTCTACCTATACCCTTCGTTCCTCCGCTGACCACTGCTACTTTCATTTCCTTTTACTTAATAGCGTACAAATGTAGTAGCAATTATTTAAACTATTTCCCACTCAGGTTTAGTTTTTCACACGGTGTGGACTAATTATGTATGGTAGAAATAAGATGTTCCTATCTTTACACCCGATATGACTTTTTTCCACGAATTTGGTAAATATCTATTATTTCTCAAAGGCATGTTCAGCAAGCCAGAGAAACTTAGTGTTTATGTAGACAGAACAATCACTGAGATGAATAATATTGGAGTTGGTTCTCTCACTATTGTGGTGATTATAGCCATTTTTCAAGGTGCAGTGACTACCCTTCAGATCGCTTATCAACTCATCTCACCGCTTATTGCTAAACCTGTCATAGGTAGTATAGTAAGTGATTCTTCTATGCTAGAGCTTGCACCTACTATTACATGTCTTGTCCTAGCAGGAAAAGTAGGGTCTCATATAGCTTCAGAAATAGGCTCTATGAAGGTGAGAGAGCAGGTAGATGCGTTAGAAGTGATGGGAATCAACTCTAGCGGTTACTTGGCATTACCTAAAATAGTGGCCGGTCTTATTATGATACCCTTGCTCGTAATTATATCTATATTTCTTAGCAATCTAGGAGGTATAATAGCAGGAGAGGCATCAGGTATACTTACATCTGAAGAATACTTGCAGGGTGCTCGGCAATCATTTTTACCGTATAATTTATTTTTCGCTTTAGTTAAAGCAGTTACCTATGCATTTATAATCACAAGTGTTTCAGCTTTTCAAGGATATACTACAGAGGGTGGTGCACTAGAAGTAGGTTCCAGTAGTACTAAGGCTGTAGTTTATAGTGCAGTGGCTATATTGTTTTCAGATTACATATTAGCTCAATTATTGTTATGATAGAATTAAGAGATGTAAGAAAATCCTTTGATGGAGAAGAAGTGCTGAATGGAATCAGTACTAAGTTTGAGACTGGAAAAGTGAACCTTGTAATAGGCAGTAGTGGTCATGGGAAAAGTGTAATGATGAAATGTATGGTGGGCTTACTATCACCCACTTCTGGTAATGTCTTTTATGACGATAGAGACTTTACTAACCTAGATTATTCCGAACTTAGAGCAGTACGAAGAGAAATAGGGATGTTATTTCAAGGAACCGCACTATTTGACTCACTTACTGTGGAGGAAAATGTAGAATTCACGCTGAAAATGTTTACTAAAATGACTAAAGCAGAGCGAAGAGATCGTGTAAACTTTTGTCTGGAGCAAGTGGATATGCCCGGTATAAATGATAAGTATCCTGCTGAGATAAGTGGCGGAATGCAAAAAAGAGTAGGTATAGCTCGTGCTATAGCTTTGGATATAAAGTATCTATTCTGTGATGAACCTAACTCTGGACTAGATCCAGTAACGAGTAGACTCATAGATGAACTTCTTCAGCAGATTACAGAAGATTTTAATATCACTACTATTATCAATACCCATGACATGAAAACAGTATTTGATATAGGAGATGATGTTATATTCATCTACAAAGGGACAAACGAGTGGAATGGAAAAGTGAAAGATATTAAAACAAGTGGTAACAAAATGCTTACCAATTTCATAGAAGCATCTTTCTTTGATTAAATCATTGACGGATTATTGATAAAATAAACAAACATGAGAAAAGAAATTTGGGCACTACTGCTAGTTGGTCTTTTACTGTCATTTAAGCACACGGGTGATGATGAGGGCATATTTCCGATGAGCCAATTGTCTGGCTTAGATCTTAAAAAAGCTGGATTAGAAATCCCTGTATCAGAAATATACAATGAGTCTCAGCCGGCATTAGTGAATGCTATGGTTAGACTAGGCGGATGTACAGGCTCATTTATATCCAATACGGGTCTTATAATTACGAATCATCACTGTGTGTTTAGTCAAGTAGCCGCTGCCAGTAGCTCAAAAAATAATTACTTAGAAAACGGCTTTTATGCTGATGAAGAGTCTAAAGAAATAAAAACAACGCTACCGTGCAAAATAACCCAGTCTTATGAAGATGTATCAGCACGAGTGCTGTATGGAATTAGATCTGAGATGGATGCTATTACTAAACAGAAAACTATCAAAAACAATAGTTTAAAAATAGAGGAGGAGGAGCAAAAAAAGTACCCTCAACTCAGTGTAGAAATATCAGAAATGTTGGTTGGGAAAAACTATACACTATTCAGGTATAAAACATTAAATGATGTACGTCTAGTCTATGTGCCACCTAAGAACATAGGTAAATTCGGAGGGGAAACAGATAACTGGGAATGGCCCAGACACAATGCAGACTTTTCTGTAGTGCGTGCTTATGAAAATGGAATTCCTTACGAACCTGAATCTCATTTAGAAATAAATCCAGCAGGTACAAAAGAGGGTGACTTTACATTTATACTAGGCTATCCTGGTAGAACGTTCCGGAATCAAACTGCTGAGTTTTTAGACTATCAAAACAATTATGTATTGCCTATAATCTCAGATTGGTTTGACTATCGTATAGCAGCTACTCGTCAGTTTACAGAAGATGATGTAGACAAGCAGTTGGCATATAGTGGTCGTATAGCCAGCCTGAGTAATACAGCTAAAAATTTTAAAGGTAAAATGCAAGGCCTACAACGTACAGATGTAATAGCCGAAACATACAGTGATCAAAATTCTCTGAAGAAATATGCAAAGAGTCATCCAGACCTAAACTACTATTTGTCTTATTTTGATAAAAACGAATCATTGTATAAACGAAAATTTGAGCTTAGCAGAGATTATTTGTACCTGAATCAGTTATACGGTAATGGGATATTTGCAGGAGCAGCATACACTGCATTATATGCAGAAAGAGCAGCAGAAGCAGAGGATAAAGATACTTACTTAGCAGAGAATAATGAAGAAATACTCAAATCACTAGGGAGTTATAGAGGAGTCATAAATCGTGAGTCTCTGGAGCAAAATATCTTTACTGAACTCTACTATCGTTTATCTCAGAGTAAATTAGAAGAGGTAAGAGCAGTTTTTCTGCTGGATATGGATAGTAATGACAAAGAAGGTGTAAAGATGTACGCAGCTAATCTTTGGGAAGATTCTAAGTTGCATAATGTAGCTAGGGCTACCGAAACAATGAATGAGAACCTATCAAAACACCTTAAAATTAAGGGTGATTTAATACATATAGGTCTAAAAGTCAATACACTTTTTGGAACTATGCAAGCTGAGATGAATCAAATCAATGCAGAGATAGATGAGATTATTCCACGCTTCAATGATTTAGAAATGGCTGTGAATGGGGGTAAGTTTATACCTGATGCTAATGGAACTCTGAGATTTACCTACGGGTATATAAGAGGGTATGAGCCAGAAGATGCAGTAGTGATGTCACCATTTACTACTACTGCAGGTATAATAGAGAAAGCAGAAGGTACTGATAATCCAGACTATTACCTTCAGCCAGAGTTTATCGAAAAATTAAAGACCATAGAACCAGCGGATGTACTCAAACATCCTAAGAATGGCCAAGTAGTCGTAGGACTACTATACAATATGGACACTACTGGAGGTAACAGTGGTAGCCCTATAATGGATAGTAAAGGAAGGCTTATAGGTGTAAACTTTGATAGAGCTTATACAGCTACTATAAATGATTATGCTTGGAATGAAGCGTACAGTAGATCTATAGGTGTAGATATACGTTATGTACTTTATATAATGAAGTACTTTGGTGAGGCAGATGAAGTGCTCGCTGAGATGGGAGTGGAGTTGTAACGCTAAACCTCTTAAAACAAAAAAACCGATGTGGAAGCATCGGTTTTTTTTGTTTTATAGAGTTGTTTTGTCCTGAAATAGCGTTAAACAAAAGAATATAAAATGTGCTTCGTATAAAAAGTTTCGAACTTTTGACACCTTATTATTATCATTGCTTTTCATAAAAAGAAACCATTAAAGTCATAAAAAACAATTTAAAAAAA
>CAWVTM010000054.1:0-11846 GCA_963933305.1 uncultured bacterium | reverse complement strand
ATGACTCTGTAGCCTACAAAAATGTAGTTGCCAACGGATTGGTTTTAGACAAAAACGGAAATAAAATGTCCAAACGTCTCGGCAATACTATAGATCCATTTATGGCAGTAGAAAAGTACGGTGCAGATATCATACGCTGGTATATGCTAAGTAACGCCGCACCATGGGATAACCTAAAGTTTGATCTCGAAGGTCTAGACGAAAGCAAACGAAAATTCTTCGGTACATTGCATAACACATATGGTTTTTATGCTCTATATGCCAATATAGATAAGTTCACAAACAATCTACCTATAGTACCAATAGAAGAAAGACAAGAATTGGATAGATGGATACTCTCTAAGCTACATTCGCTAGCTAAGCTGGTAGAAGAGGCAATGGATGACTACGAGCCTACTAAAGCTACTCGTGCCATCCAAAGCTATGTGATAGATGACCTTAGTAACTGGTACGTAAGACTAAACCGTCGTCGTTTCTGGAAAGGAGAAATGAGTGAAGATAAAGTAGCCGCATATCAGACACTTCATACGTGCCTTGTCACTGTAGCAAAACTAATGTGTAGTTTCAGTCCATTCTATGCAGACCAACTATATAGAGACTTAACCTTTACAGATGACTCTATTCACTTACAAGACTTTCCAAAAGCAGATATTTCTTTAATAGATACTGAACTAGAAGCCCAGATAGAGATTTCCCAGCGAATCACTTCTCTTATCTTGAGAATCAGAAAACTGGAAGGCATAAAAGTACGCCAGCCACTAAGTAAAGCCATAATACCTGCACTTAGTGACTCTTTCGCCACTAACCTAAAAAAAGTTCAAGATCTCATAAAATCTGAGGTCAATATCAAAGAAATAGAAATCATAGACAGAAACTCTAGCGTAATTAAGAAATCTGCAAAACCTAATTTTAAGGTTCTAGGCACTAAAGTAGGTAAAGATATGAAAGCAGTCACTGCTCCTATCTTTGGATTCACCAATGAACAAATAGGACAATTAGAAAAAGGCGAGACTATAGCTATAGTGACAAATGGAACCACCTATCACTTGGGTATAGACGATATAGAAGTCAAGACTGCTGATATCCCAGGATGGCAAATCATCAGTGACAATGACTATACAGTAGCGTTAGATCTTGAACTTACTGAAGAACTAAAAACAGAGGGTGTAGCAAGAGAGTTAGTTAACAAAATTCAGAATCTTAGAAAAGATAAAGACTTTGAGGTAACAGATAAAATTACCATTAACTTAGAGAAGCATTCCTACACCAGTAAAGCAATACTCTCTTTTAATCAATATATTCGCGGGGAAGTTTTAGCAAGTTCTCTAAAAGAAGTAACCAATCCAACTGGGACTGACGAACTAGATATAGACGGAAACATAATAAGAATAACACTTTCTAAATAATATAATATGGCAGAATCATTAAGGTACAGCGATGCAGATTTAGCAGAGTTTAAAGAGAACATTCTCAGAAAACTTAAAGCAGCAACAGAGGAGTATGACACCCTAAGAAAGCAGATACGGTCAGAAAACGAGAATGGTACGGATGACACCGCGAGTGCCTACGTATCTATAGACGATGGATCAGCCTCTCAGCAAAAAGAAAACGCAGGTAAATTAGCATCAAGACAGCAGAAATACGTCAAGAATCTTGAGAATGCCTTAATACGGATAGGAAACAGAACCTATGGTATATGCAGAGTCACCGGTCTACTTATAGCTAGAGAGAGGTTAAAAGCTGTACCACATACCACACAGAGTATGGAAGCCAAAAAAAATCAATATAAATAACTGTCGAATTGGAAAACACACTAGAATCGAAACAGAAAAATCAACTTCTTTTAGTCATCATCACTTTAGTCGTTGTCATCTTTTTAGATCAATGGTTAAAATTTTATATAAAAACTAACTTCTCTCTTGGTCAAAGCGAGATGATGATCGCAAATTGGTTTGAACTAAACTTTACAGAGAATCCGGGGATGGCCTTTGGGCTTACGTTAGGTGGTGTATGGGGTAAGATAGTACTTACTACATTTCGCATATTAGCATCAGGTATGATTATCTATTATATAATCTCGCTCATCAAAGAAAAGGCTCATACTATGATGGTCGTATTGGTTGCTCTCATTCTAGCGGGTGCGTTAGGTAATATTATAGACTCTGTATTTTACGGAAAATACTTTGGTGAAAGTACGTATCATCAAGTAGCACAGTACATGCCCTCTGGTGGAGGCTATGCTCCTATTTTTCAAGGTAAGGTGGTAGATATGCTCTATTTCCCTTTGGTTGATACATTTTGGCCTGAATGGATTCCTTATTTAGGTGGCTCAAGATTTGAATTTTTCAGACCAGTTTTTAACATTGCAGATGCTGCGATAAGTATTGGAGTATTTAGTATCATAGCTTTTAGAAAAACACTTTTTGAACCAATACATTAATAGATAACAAAAAAAACTTGCATCAAGTTACCCGGTGCCTAATGCTTAGTCCTTGCCATATCATACGTACCAATACCTCTCAAGGCTAGTAATGCCAATTTAGTTGTTATAATTTCTTGCCTTCGACAAGGTTGGCTAGGCAGATCTAAGACTATTATTTACCTACAGAGGCGGACAAGCTAGATGAATACCTGAAAATTGATGCACATTTCTCAAAAAGCACTCACAGTCATTAATCACTTTGTCCGTACCCTAGATACTCTTTTAAAACTACAAGAGTTACTCGTTTTTATCGGTATCATCTTTATTGCTCATTACGGGCTTTAAGATGTAGTAAACCCCAATAAATATTACCGCAGTAATCACAACTTGAGATATAAACCAAAAGCTAAATGAGCTCTCAGGGGCACTATTCGGTAATTTTTGAGCAACGTCTTGAAGAAATATCATACTTATGGTTAATTTTTAGAATTTTTAATCGCTGCTAAATATCTCTTTAACTCTTCTCTTACTTTAGGGAAAAGGAGTAAAAGACCAATCATATTAGGGAATACCAATGCTAAAATCATAGCATCTGAAAACTTAATCACAGCATCAAGAGTGGCCGCAGCCCCTACTACTATAAAGAGAAGAAAGAGTATTTTATACGTTATATCAGCAACTACACCTCTACCAAAAAGGTACTTCCAAGACTGCAGTCCGTAATATGACCAAGATATCATAGTGCTAAAGGCAAATAGTATAATAGCTATAGTAAGTACAATAGAAAAATGTGGTATCACAGCATCAAATGCCAGTGACGTTAAATCTACCCCTCCTACCGTTTCACCAGTAGCTCTCAAGACAACAGAACCATTTTCACCACCATAGACAAAAGCACCATCCATATTGAAGAAAATAATCACTAATGCCGTCATAGTACAGATAATAACAGTGTCTATTAATGGTTCTAGAAGAGCCACTATTCCTTCACTTGCGGGAAACTTAGTCCGCACTGCTGAGTGAGCTATAGCAGCCGAACCGGCACCTGCCTCATTACTAAACGCTGCTCGCTGAAACCCTATGATCAATACTCCAACAACACCACCTAAACCTGCTTCAGGTATAAATGCTCCGCTGAAGATTAATCCTACAGCCTCACCTAATCTAGATATATTAGCAAAAATAATGACCATTGCGGCTAGCACATATATACCTGCCATAAAAGGGACAATCTTCTCTGTAATATTTGCAATTCGCTTAATCCCACCAATAATTACAATACCTACAAGAACTGCAAGAATCACTCCTATCAAAACACCGGTAGCTCCTCCTTCTAATCCAAACAATGAAATAATTTGCTGAGTAGCTTGATTACTCTGGAAAGCATTCCCACCACCGAAACTAGCACCTACACATAATACTGCGAATAATCCACCAAGAACTTTACCTAGACCAGCCATTTTAATATCTGCTAGTCCTTTTTTAAGATAATACATGGGTCCACCGTAGATAGTTCCGTCTGGACCTACGTCTCGGTACTTCACCCCGAGAGTACATTCTACAAATTTCGTGGACATTCCGATAAGACCACAGATAATCATCCAAAAAGTGGCTCCTGGACCACCAATAGCTATGGCCACTGCTACTCCTGCAATATTTCCTAGACCAACAGTACCTGAAACAGCGGTGGCTAATGCCTGAAAATGGCTTACTTCTCCCTCTTTACTTTCATCACTTATGGTATCTACTAAATCTCCATCAACTACATTTAAGTCTGTCTTTTCCACAGAGTGATGGTCAATATCATCATATTTTCCCCGTACTACATTTATTGCTAATGGAAATTTTCTGATATTAATAAAGGAAAAAGTAACTGTAAAAAATACAGCTCCGACCACCAATAAAATAACTACAAACGGAATAGATATACTGTCCGACACAGGAATGGCTGTGAGCACGAGTCCTTCCCAAGCGTTTGCTATCGGTTCAAACCAATTATTAATCTTTTCATCGATTCCTACATCACTTGCAAAACAAGATAAAGAAAGTCCAACTGTAGATAACATTAAAATACTAAATCTTTTTAGTGAATGTAGTGTGTGCATATACCGTCAAATATGCCCAAAAATATAGTAACGCCCAAACTTTATCTCAATCGCTTGGCCGAATGATAAAAATGGGTCATTTCCTTTGTCTCCATATTAATTATCCCCTTTTTCGTAAGGGTGTCTAAACGAACCATACCATGAGCGTGAATCACCTTACCTTGGCCTATTACTATACCTACATGTCCTATTCGTTCATGCTGTTCAAAGAAAACTAAATCTCCTATAAAGAGATCCTCAAAAGCCACTGATTTTCCTACCTTTTGTTGCTGAGAAGCATCTCTGGGCAAATGAATACCCAATACCTTATAGATGACCTGCACCAATCCGCTGCAGTCTATTCCACTGAAGTGTCTGCCTCCCCAGAGATATGGAGTACCTAAAAACTTTTTTGCTAAATCTTGTATAAATATATCCTCTCCACTTGCAGATGAGCCAATAATTTCTGACCCCATAGAAGATAACACAGTACCCTTTACTATATCATTTTGCTCGCTAGCAAATAAGTCTTGCTGCACATATCTATCCGCAAGAATACATTCTTGAAAACTTGATTTGCTTAACCAGCCTGTGTATCCATCAAAATCCATGGTAACATGGTACCAATCTTCTTGTCGAGTTGAAATAGTATAGGTCTCACCAAAAAGAAGTTGTGAGACCATCTCTGCACTACTTTGAGGTTCTCCTCGCAGCGGTATTTGTGCTACGTGACAAATGCCTTTCTGCATCTAAAATTAGATATGTAAACGTTCCTTACGCTGAAGTAGGACTTCATCAGACTCCTCTCTATCTGGGTCTGGAACACAGCAATCAACTGGACATACTGCTGCACATTGCGGTTCTTCGTGAAAACCTTTACACTCCGTACATTTATCTGGTACTATATAGTAAACTTCATCGGATATAGGCTGCTGAATAGATTCTACGGCTACCTCTTTGCCTCCTTCTAATGTGTATTTACCAGATACTCCCGTACCATCAGCTACTTTCCACTCTGCTCCCGCTTCATATATTGCGGTATTTGGACACTCGGGCTCACAAGCTCCGCAGTTTATACATTCATCTGTTATGATAATTGCCATAGGTGCAAAGGAAATCTTTTTACGACCAAAGTAATGCTCAGAATGTATGAATTATCACATTTTATCTAATAAGTCCTCTATAACAGCGAGACTTACGTACTCTGGCGATTTTTGTCGAATCTTTTTTGCCCAATACATAAACTGAGGCTTATCTCTTACACTAGCGTAATAATTCAGATATGTCCCCCACACATCAATATTATCCGGCTCCAGTTCTAAACATTTTCGCATTAATGCTTTTGCTTCCAAGTACTTACCTTGCATCACAAATATTTTTGCATTCAAGTTTAGGATGTTCCCGTTTCTTGGGAACAGAGCTGCTAACTCAGTGGCTAAAGTAGCTCCTCTTTTTAAATCGCCTTGTTCTATGCGGTATTTCAAGAGTTGCTTTCCTATGGATGGCACAGTAGGATCCATAACCCAAGCTTTCTGTAAATAAAACGTAGCCTGACTCCAAGCCCTTTGCTTTCCATAGCTTTCTCCGAGTGTGAAAAGTTCCCAAGATGAAAGTATATCCATATCCAGCTTTTGCTGAGTAGCCTTAGCATACTCTTCTGTGAGATAATAATACTTTAACCACAAGCGAGGATAATCTTTACCAGTAAGTTTCTCCTTTGCTTTACGAAGATAAAAAGGATTCTTATCGAATTTTTCCCAATATTCTAAGTATGCGCGAATTTCAGTTTCTTCATCTGGTATAGCATTATTAACAGCATATAATCCTACTAACTTCTGTCTCTTGGCCACTTCACCTGCTGGTTTAGGTACTCGTATGTAGTGATCATGCACACTCACATGTGGTATGTCCTCTGAGCCACTAGGAGGCATATGACAACTCACACAGTTATTTTCCGCTTTAGTAAGTACCTGTATATCTTCCTTACATTTATTCACTTGGTGGCAATTTTTACAAGCGGTATTATATACTTCTGTGCCTGTCATCTTCACACTTACATGTGGGTTATGGCAGCTAATGCATGTAAAGTCTAGTTTTTCTTTATTCCCTTGAGTAAAGCACTCACTCATCTGAAATCGCTGACTGTGATTAGCCATATCAAAGGATGCATTTTCTCCTTCATACTCTGGCAGGTAAATCTCAAAAATATCTGAAAGCTTCATTCCTGGTTTAAAGTCCGTAAACTTCTTACCGTCTTTTAGTACATTAAGTCCTTGAAGATGGCACCGCTGACACAGGTCTATCTGACGCTCCCACGATAATTTTCTAGGATTTACTATGGTAGGATCTATTTCTGTTTTCACGTCTACGCCTTCTCCTTTAGCACGTTGAGCCACGTGAAGTGAACCAGGTCCGTGACATCGCTCACAGTCTATTCCATTTCCTATTTCAGTAAACTTAAAATCAGATTTTTCTGCTAGCTTGGGCATAGAATTATGACAGCTGATACACTCTGAGTTTAGAATCCGACTAAACCTTGAGTTATTACCATTCTCAAAACCAGGTGCCAAATCCCACTTTTGCTCCTGTACATAAAAAGTAATAGGTGCTTGGTAAATAAAACCTTGTTCGGTAAAAAGATGAGAATTAGTATGCTGACCACTTCCTACTATATGATTTATTTGAACTTCTAGTTTATGACTGGTGTCACCATCTATCAGCCTATATTCTCTCACGTACAGCTTATCTTCTTTCCAAAATGGAAAGTAATGTAGGTCTTTAAAACTATCATACACCTGATGTTCTAAGCCAAAAACGGCAGACGATTTACTATGAGAAGCAGTATCAAAAGATAACCCCATGCCTGTATGTATAAATGTACTGTGCTTATCCTCGTGACACGATGCACACGTAGCCATACCTACATACTTAGCAGCATCAGAATGATTAGCGTATATCACATCCTTAGATAATGAGTCTGTACAACTCGTATATGCTATGGAAATAGCTATAAAAACTAACAATCCAGAAAGGATGGCTACTTTAGATGAAGCTCTATTTATGAAAACTTGGCTTGCCACTCCATTACACCGCCTAGTAGATTTCGTACATTTTTGAATCCTTGTTTTACCATGAAATCTTTGGCAGCAGCACTTCTACCGCCACTCTTACAGTATATAACTACCTCTTTTTCCATCCAGGCGTCTAGATCATCTACAGTACCCGGAAGCGTACCTAGCGGTATGAGCTTGCCCTTGAGATTAAAGGCTTGATGTTCCCAGTCCTCACGTACGTCTATGAGTAAAAAGTCCATTTTTTTCTCTATCTTTTGTTTTAGTTCTTCTACTGTAATGTCAGTCATTTCTTTAGAAATATTGAGGTTAGTTGTAGTGATTTAGTTGTCTAAGATAACGAGTTTAGATATGATTTGTTCGTAATCGTCATTCGCTCTTTTTAAGTAATAGATGCCAGGTACTATACCAAGGACATTAATCTCGTCAGTATCCGCTGTACTAAGCACTTCTAATCCGCTTAGATTATATAATTTTACACTTGCATAGCGACCACCTAAATGGACCACGTTAGTAGCCGGATTGGGATAAACCTTCGGATGATTATCTTCAGCTATGGGCGAATAAACAGCTGCATATAGCTCTCTTTCACTCCCAAAGTGTGGACGCATCATTAACGTACCGTCTGGCACATCATTAGACCAACCACCTATACTCTTAGCATATAAATTCGGATTTTTTTTGTTTGGATTTCTAGCGTTACCAAAGTTCATATCCCAGCCTACATTGAGATTATACATCTCACTTTGATGCCAGCCGATATAGAATTTACCTGCAGGAAGCACCAATGTGGTATCCAAGTAATATGGCGTAAAAGTTCTCTCCCCGTTAGCTATACTATAGATAGGTGTCATTTCATCTGATTCATAAACCAATATATCCTGATCTGCTCCGTCTACTCCGTTTAATGACTGCCATACTCGTAATTTAAATCTTCTACGAGACACATCATATACCGCTTGATTAAAAAATGTACCGATGGCATATAGCGTATCTTCTTTAGCTAAATCAAAGCCATACGCTATTTGACCAGCGATATTACTCGGATTGGTATTCTGATCGAAACCAAAACCACGCTCTGCACTACCATCATCATACGCATAATAATCATGAAATATCTGGGTGGCTATAATGGTATCATTTACTCTAAATGGGTTTAAATTAATTTTACTATCCTCTCGCACGGATATAGTTCTTTTTATCTCTATAGGGTCAGTACCAGATAATCCCGTCAAAGAATATTTTGGCAGATTAAATTCAATGCTATTCTCTCCTCCAAGATTTTTTTGATTAACACTCCCGCCTGTTTGTGATAAAATGGTACTATTAAACGTAACTTCATTGGAAGGCTGAATGTTCTTGCCCACATTAAACCTATTGGAAACTCTGAAATAAACTGCGTCTTGCTCATGAATACCAGGATTCACGCTAAAATGGTCATAGGGCATACTCCAGAAAGTCTTAAGTAGTGAGGCTGGCTGACCTTGAATGGCATAGTCATCATAATACGCTTCATTTACCTTCCTTTTCTCATCGAAAAATACATAATCCACGTGCCAGTGATTTGCATTACCCACCTGACGGGTGAAAGTGGTAAACATAAACTGAAAACCTTCGTGTAAAAAATTAGCATCTACAATAGGGATCACGACTTGTTTGAAGTCTTGAGAAGTACCTACTCCTCCCTTACTCCAGATCTGAAACCAAAATCCATTAGCTGCCTTAAACCAAAGCCGTATGGAATCTTCTCCATTGAGATGGTACCCGTTTCCATTGGGCTGATAAAAGAAACTGAACACCATAGAATCAGACAAGCTGTAGAGCGTCCCACCTTTATCTTTTAAATTTATAGGCTGACTGGTAAGACTATCGCCCGCAGTGCTTAGGTCTTTATTAAGAGTATTTCGATACGGATAACCAAAAGGATCTAGTGCATCAAAAGTCGCCACATTAATAGTAGGTGGTAATATTGGAAATTGTGAGTTTACATAAACTTGATTATTCAGCCATTTAGTACTGTCTGGATAAATATTACTTTGAGCAAAGTCGTCAAAAAACGGAAGGCTTAAAGTATCTCGATTCCCAAACTTATTTTTTTCATTGGGTTGAAATTTATATCCTGGATTTGCTGCTAAAAAACGCTGAATCACAGCGTTATTTTCCATCGGTGTAGTGACCACCTGAGCGTAGCTATACTTGACTGTAAAAATAAAAAATAGAAGGCTAATAGATAAGTAAAGACGCATAGATAAGAAACGGGATTTAGAATAGAATAGTATCATTTAGCAGTAACTATTGTGCAAGATCTACTACCTCATCATAAGTAGATGATATGCTATCAGTTAAGTAATAATCAGCAGAAATACCAACTACTAAATCTATTTCTGAATTTCGCTCTATCAAAGTACCTGCTTTTATCACATTAGTAGTACCTGCATAGTATTGAGCTAATACCGGTTCATCATTTTTCGTCCGTACAGAGGCAGTCACTTCCTTTATAATAGTACCTACCTTCAAGTATCTTCTGAGCAATATATTTCGAGCTTGTGGTAAAGAAGTTTTTTCTGCTAAATCAGGCACCATAACCATCGGCACTTTATCTGTATTGATTACTAGATATACCCGTCTACCAGGTTTAACCATTAGCCCTGCTTTTGGATTTTGGTTAATCACGGATAACTTCTTAGCTCCGTCTTTATATATGGTATCAGTCACCTCACTGTGCAGTCCTATAGACTCTAATTTCACTATAGCTTTACTAACAGTTAGACCCTCTAAGTTTTCTAATTTTATAAGGGAACTATCGTGGTTTGTATATATATCCAGATACCTTAATACACCTAGCAATAACCCGATTGTCACTACTCCTATAATACCTAAATGAATTCCAAATTTCTTCATTTTTACTCTGTTTTACGCTTCATTATATTTGAGTCGCAATATACACGCTTATTGCTTTTGTGAGAAATGAAACCCTATTTAGGAGCTAGCGTGTACTGCAATAAATAAAATCGTAGTACAACATATACACTATCAATCACTGCACTCACTTTTATA
The DNA here is from genome assembly GCA_963933305.1 of uncultured bacterium. Lineage (GTDB taxonomy): Bacteria > Bacteroidota > Bacteroidia > NS11-12g > UBA9320 > UBA9320. The sequence goes on along the minus strand of CAWVTM010000054.1, from coordinate 1,212 downwards.
AGCGTTTTATATAAAAAACCAAAATGCTGTCAATAGTCTGATTACTATTATTTTACAACCAAATGTGAATAGGTAAATTTAAGGTTTATTTATCTCACTTTCAAAAGATTTTGGTTTGGTACAAGGCTTGAATGTATTATCGTAGAATCAAATCATAAAAAATGAAAAAAACACTCACCACACTATTACTTCTCTGCTCAGTATTCTGTTTTGCACAGACTGATAGTACCGCCACTTTACCTGATGTAGACCTTAAGGATATGGATGGTAATGACATCAATATCGCTGAATATGGCTCCAATGGGAAAATTACGATAATCTCTTTTTGGGCTACGTGGTGTAAGCCGTGTATCAAAGAGCTAAAAAATGTAAACTCCCTGCTAGAAGAATGGCAGGAAGACTACGATGTAGAGCTAGTGGCAGTCAGTGTAGATGATAGCCGAAACTCTGTAAAAGTAAAACCTATGGTGAATGCACTCAACTGGGGTTTTGATATACTAATGGACCCGAATGGCGACCTACAAAGAGCTATGAATGTGGCCAACCCACCAGTTACTTTCCTCATAGACCAAAGAGGTAACATCGTCTATACACACACCGGATACGTGGAAGGTGATGAGTACGAACTAGAAGATCACATCAAAGAACTCGGTAAAAGGGAGGAAAATACCGAAGACAATGTGCAAGAAACAAAAGAAGTGATGGAAGAAGATATACAAAAGACTCCAGTGATTGATAAATAATCAATACATACAATGAATTAACACAGCATTCGTTTTCTGACGGATGCTTTTTTTATGTCTATTTAGATACCGTACAGCGATTTGGTCATTAACCACCGGGAGTATTTCAGCTATTTTTTACGCAGCTATCTACAGAACTAGCATTTTTTTATAAAAAAAAAACCTACTGATACATAATCAGTAGGTTTTTATTAAGTCGTTATTTCTGGATCAATGAGCGTGACCTTCGTGAGAATGATTAGGGCAAGAATGAGGGTCACTCTGGCACTCTTCAGTACACATATGTGCTTGCTCGTCTCCTACCAATTCAGTAGTAGAATCAGCAGCAGGCGTAGCCTCGTCTGCTTCATCTTTACAGCACTCTTTTTTACAATCCTCTTTACAAGCTTTGTTATCGTTGCAAGCTACTGTCGTGAGACTTAGTACAAATACTAAGCTTAATAATTTGATTATATTTTTCATTTGTTTA
>CAWVTM010000053.1:0-11986 GCA_963933305.1 uncultured bacterium | reverse complement strand
TGTTTTCCTTAATAAATTCTATAGCTCTGAGGAGTAAGCCTAAGTTGGTACGAGCAATGGTGGCTTTTACTTTGTTCGCAGTATGTTTTCCTCTACCGAAGAGCTTGACGTCTGGTTCCTGTCCCAGGTGTTTTTTCCAAAGTAAAATCTTATGAGCTAGCGTAGCTATCTGTGGACTAAATCGGAAACTGGCAGATAGTCTTAATTCTTGAAAATCAGTGTTTTCTAAAGAGTTTACAGCATTTCGCCAGCCGTAGATTTGTTGGTGTGTATCGCCTACAAGGATCTTGGTGGCTTGTTGCCTTATAAATACATCTAACATGGCAGGAGAAGCGTCTTGTCCCTCATCAAAAAAAATGTAATCGTAATATAAAGTAGGCTTAGTGAGTTGATATTTTTTAAGGTAAAAGTCATGAGTGATAGGAATCTCACCGCTATTCATTTTAGCTAGAAAAGTGCGGGTAAGCATAAATATCTGCTGCTGGTGTGCACTTACAAATTCTTGGGATTCTTCATTCGTTATGGTCTGTAAATAATTGAGTTCACCTACTTTTTGAGCAGCACTATTGCAAAACATAGCGGCATATTTAGCGATGTGGTTTGCCATTACTAAATCGCTGTGTTTTTGACTGCCAGAGCGTATAGTTAGAATTTTTGCTATTTCGTATGATTTGTATCCATTGCTTTGTAGCTCATAGTTGTGCTTTCGCACTACGTTTTTATACGCTAGTGAGTGAGCGGTCTCTACGCGTATATTTTGCAAGTTTTCTTGATTAAACTTTTGTGTAGCCTCTATCTTGACGGACTTATTAAAAGCGAGATATAGTAAATTTTTACTGCTATCGCAGTTTTTAGCATATGCTACTATGGTGCTCGTTTTTCCGCTACCTGCTACTGCATTTATTTTCAGGTCTTGCTGAGTAGCTAGTATGGCTTTTTGTTCTGCGGTAAGTGTCATTTAGTAAAAATAAATAGTGGCCTCATAAAAATGCGAATATCAGTCACTCTGCAGTGGAGAACAAATAGATTTCTTGGCTACTTATTAAGATTCTACTTTCATAGATCACTGGAGTTGAGAGATTACCTGATATTTTACTTTTTTGAGAAAATCAGTAGTAGATTTAGGTATGTGAAGCGGAGCATTTCAGCTAGAACCACTGCAGAATAGTAGGATTTATGAAAAAGGATGAGTCTCTGTTGTTTTATAGTTCCAATTCTATTTTTTAAAACGGGCTGAGTATATAGCAGAGGTCGTAAAAACTCCAAAGGGTAGAGTATCTCTAGACCTAATAAAGTAGCTGAAATCAAAAAAATACTTACCTAGCATTGAACTTTTATACTGCATTCATTTCCGTAACTTCGCCCTATGCAAAATAGGATTACGAACCTTTTTGGGATCCAGTATCCCATCATACAAGCAGGAATGATATGGTGCAGTGGCTGGGAATTAGCCAGTGCTGTAAGTAATGCTGGGGGACTCGGCATTATCGGAGCTGGGAGCATGTATCCTGACATTCTACGAATACAAATTCAGAAATGTAAGCAGGCTACTGACAAGCCATTTGCGGTAAATCTACCACTCCTATATCCAGATATAGATAAACATATAGCGACTATACTAGAAGAGAAAGTACCTATAGTGTTCACCTCCGCAGGGAATCCAGCTGTATGGACAGAAACGCTTAAAAACGCTGGAGTTATAGTGGTGCATGTAGTGAGTAATGAGAAGTTTGCACTCAAGGCTGAAGCCAGTGGTGTAGACGCCATAGTAGCAGAAGGTTTTGAAGCTGGAGGACACAATGGACGAGAAGAGACTACTACCCTAGTACTCATTCCACAGCTAGTGAAAGCAGTAAATATACCCGTAATAGCTGCAGGAGGAATAGGTACTGGAAAAACGATGCTTGCAGCTATGGCTCTAGGTGCAGAAGCAGTGCAGATGGGGAGTAGGTTTGTAGCAACACAGGAAAGTAGTGCACACCAAAATTTTAAGCAAGCTGTGATAGACGCTAAAGATGGCAGTACTCAGTTAAGCCTAAAGAAGTTGACTCCCGTAAGATTGATCAAAAATAAATTTTGGGAGCAGATAGCGGCGGCAGAAATGAGCGGTGCTAGCTCAGAAGTGTTAGCTCAGATGCTCGGTAGGGCTCGTGCTAAGAAAGGCATGTTTGAAGGAGACCTAGAAGAGGGAGAATTAGAGATCGGTCAGATTAGTGGTTATATAAATGAAATCAAACCGGCTGCTCAGATTGTTAAAGAAATAGTTAATGAGTATAATGAAGTACTCGCAGGATTAGAAGGGAATACACTGTAGAATTGAACGACCGTATAAAGCGATATTTAATAGATGGAGAAGGAGATATGCTGGATTATAAGCAGGAGATTTCTAGTGCCCATAAAATAGCGAAAACAATGGTCAGTTTTGCTAATCATAAAGGTGGGACTCTACTAGTAGGAGTAAGAGATAATCGCAGTATAGCAGGTATTCGTACAGAGGACGAAAAGTATATGCTGGATCTGGCTGCTTCATTTTATTGTAAACCTGAAATAATACTGGAAATACTAGAGCACGATATAGGAGGTAAGATAGTTCTAGAGTGTATAGTTCCAGAAGGAGAGATCAAGCCATACAGTGCTAAAGGAGAAGATGGAAAGTGGTGGGTATATGTCAGAAATAAAGATAAAAGTCTGCTAGCTAGCAAGGTTGTGGTAGATGTGCTTCGGAGGCAAGCGAGTAGTGATGGTACGCTGATCGAATATGGCAAAAATGAGGAGATGCTTTTAAAGTACCTAGAGGAGAATGAACGCATAACACTCAATGAATTTAAAAAAAAAGTAAATATCAGTAGATGGAGAGCATCTAAAATACTGGTAAACCTCATTAGTGCAGGTGTCATCAGAAACCATACGCACGAGAAAACAGAGTTTTATACCCTCGCCTAAACATCATTGGAGACCTTTTTCCAAGGGTTTGCAAAATAATTGAAGTTAAGAATTCGTTAATAATTACTACCTTTGCTTGCTATGGCTGAGGCTATTTAATTTTTATAAGGATATTAATATGAAAAAAGGAAATATAAAATCACTTTTAGGCTTAATTTTAGTGACCTTACTAACTACTCAAACTGTGGAAGCACAGAGGTGGTTTCGTACTAGTTCACTAGAGTTTGGACTTATAGGTGGATTTAGTCATTACTCGGGAGACCTTACTAGACAAACTTTTGAATCAAAGGGTTTTAAGCCGAGTGTGGGCCTAATTACTAGATATACTCCAAGTGACCGTTTTACATTCAGACTTAGTGCTCAGTATGGACAGTTAGAAGGTAGAGATGACTGGTACGAAACTCCAGGAGAAGCGGATAATAGAAACCTTTCTTTTCAGTCAGACTTATGGGATTTCACAGGTGCTTTAGAGTTTAATATTAGAAGAATGGATCCACGGGTAAAATCGGGTGTTTTTCCATATGTGTACGCTGGTGTGAGTGTGTTCAAGTATAACCCCAAAGCAGTGTTTGAATATGATCCAGGAAGTGCTATGGCAGCCTATTTAGGTGCTCCATATACGGAGCTTGCAGACAGAGATGGTGAATTGGTAGAGCTACAGCCACTGGGTACTGAAGGTCAAGAGACTACAGAATTCAATGGTCGTGAGAGGTACTCTCTTACTCAGATAGCAATACCAGTAGGTGCAGGCTTAAAGTTTAAGTTGAATCATAAATGGACCTTGGGATTAGATTATGGTATGCGTATTACATTCACAGATTACATAGATGATGTAAGTACTACTTATGTAGATCCTGTAAGGTTACTTTCTCAGTACGGTCCTATGTCAGCGGCTGTGGCAGATAGAAGTCCTACACTGCATGACGAGCAACTGGATAACCAAAGAGGTGATCCTAATAAGAATGACCTCTATGGTATATTTGGAGTTACCTTCACTTACAGACTCTATGGTAACAGACCTTCTTGCCCTACATTTTAGTAGAATATAGTCATTGTTCTCTCCTTTTTATAGGACTCTAGGTAACATCTGTGGTACTTTTGCGTAGTACATAGGAAGCAATCAATAATTAACGTGTTTAGACACCTAACCGCATACCTCATAGTATCTTTTTTAGGATACACTGTAACGGCCCAGTCGTGGGAGTTTGGTGGGATGCTTGGTGGGTCAAATTATCATGGAGATTTAGCGTATAATATTGTTCCAAAAGAGACTAATTTGTCAGGAGGAGTCTTCTTCAAGTATAATATCAATGAAACCTGGAGTATTCGTCCTACACTTTCCTATATGAAGATTAGTGGAGCTGATGACAATTTCAAAGAGAATACATTAAGAAATCTCAGTTTTAGGAATAATATTTATGAATTGTCTACAATCATGGAATATAATTTTAGACCATTTAGCAATAAAAGTATACATCAACGATCTACCTTTTATTTATTGGGTGGTATAGCCGTTTTTCTTCATAAGCCGCAGGCTAAATTAGATAATAAGTGGCATGATCTTCCACCTCTGATGACAGAGAACCAACGATATAATCTAGTACAAATGAGTTTACCGATGGGTGCCGGTATAAAACATGCGATTACCCCTAATTTTATGATTGGCATAGAAGCAGGATGGAGGATGACATTCACAGACTATATAGACGATGTGAGTACGGTATATCCGGCAACATTGGGTCAGGAAGTAGCTAGATTTTCTGACAGGTCTTGGGAAGTATCAGAGAATAATAGGTCTATGTCAAATCCCGGAGATACTCGCGGAAATCCAGATTTACGGGACTGGTATTTTCAGACAGCTTTGAGTATCTCATACAGATTTACCCCTATAAAGTGCCCATTTTAACTAGTTATCTAACCGAAATTTTAATACATTGAATTCATTCAAATGAGTAAGGAGAACATAAATCTTGACAGGCTCCCAAAGCATATTGCTATTATAATGGACGGCAACGGTAGATGGGCTAAGGAGAAAGGTAAATTTAGGATTTTTGGACACCAAAATGGTGTGAAAGCAGTACGTGAAGTGTCCGAGGGGTGTGCAGAGCTAGGAGTAGAGTGTCTTACCCTCTACGCTTTTAGCACGGAAAACTGGAATAGACCTAAGATAGAAGTAAATGCACTAATGACTCTCCTAGTGAAAACGATCAAAGGTGAAACAGCTACCCTTATGAAAAATGGTATAAAACTAGATGCCATAGGAGATAGGAGTACACTCCCTAAGAATTGTCTTAGTGAACTGGATGAGGCTATAGAGGCTACTAAAGACAATACAGGAATGACTCTGATACTAGCTCTTAGCTATAGTGCGAAGTGGGATATAGTGAACGCTACCAAAATCATCGCCCAAAAAGCAAAAGATGGTGAAATAACTCCAGAGGACATAGACGAAGAACTTATAAATCAGACACTTACTACCTATAAATATCCACATCCTGAGCTGATGATACGCACCAGTGGCGAGTTGCGTATTAGTAATTTTTTATTGTGGGAGATAGCATATAGCGAACTCTATTTTACTACCGTATTATGGCCTGACTACCGAAAGGAGCACCTGTACGAAGCGATAATAGACTACCAGAGTAGGGAGAGAAGATTTGGTAAAACCAGCGAACAATTAGCATAAGAGAAGAGAGAATGATGAAGCGAATAGCTACTATAATACTAGTACTAATGAGCATAGGTAGCTATGCTCAGTTAGATAACATAAATACAGTTATCATAGATTACGACGACCCGCAGAAATATCAGATAGGCAATATCAGTGTATCCGGCAGTAACTATACAGACGAGAAGATTATAATCTTGATGTCAGGACTCACGGTAGGTCAAACCATCACTATACCTGGAGACGAGACCGGACTCGCTATAGAGAGGTTATGGAAAAATAATCTATTTAGTGATATAGAAATAGGGATAGAAAAGACTGTGGGTACTAGTCTATACCTGAATATTGTAGTAACAGAGAGACCTCGATTATCCAAGTACTCTATAAAAGGACTGAGAAAAGGAGAGACCAATAATGTGCGAGATGAGATAACACTAGAGACGAACCAACTGATCACAGAAGATCTTATAAACGCTACTGAACGAGAGATTCGCGAGTATTTCTACGAGAAAGGCTATTACAGTATAGAGACTAAATTCAATAGAGGTATTGATGCAGTTAAGCCAAACTTCGAAGTGCTGCGTATAGACATCGATAGAGGTAAGAAGGTGAAGCTTCAGAATATTTTTTTTGAAGGAAATGAAAACGTAGAAGATAAGAGACTGCGTAAGCTTATCAAACCAAAACGAAAGTATAAAAAGTGGAACCCATTTTCCTCCTCTAAATTTGTGAAGGAAGAGTATGACGAGACTAAGCCACTTATAGTGCAGAAGTACAATACGTTAGGGTACAGAGATGCAAAGATGCTGTACGATAGCATTATCCCTACAGGTGACGGCAGAGTGATAGTGAAGATGGGGATTTTTGAAGGGAAAAAGTACTTCTTTAGAAATATTACTTGGACTGGAAATACGAAGTATAGGACTTCTCTACTAGACACGCTTCTAGATATACAACGGGGTGATGTGTATGATCAGTCTAGGCTAGAGAGTAAGCTGTTCATGAGTGAAAATGGGTTTGATATTTCTAGTTTATATATGGATGACGGATATCTATTCTTCAATGTAAATCCAGTAGAAGTGCTCGTAGAAAATGATAGCATAGACTTAGAGATGAGGATTTATGAAGGTAAGCAAGCTACAGTAAATAGAGTGACTATTATAGGTAATGATAAGACCAGTGACTTTGTAGCACTGCGAGTGATACGTACACGACCAGGAGATAAATTTAGCAGATCAGATATACAGCGAAGCATGCGTGAGCTGTCTACGTTGGGCTTTTTCGATCCAGAAGGTCTAGATGTGAACCCTATACCCAATCCACAAAATGGTACAGTAGATATAGAGTATAAGGTAGTAGAAAAGCCAAGTGACCAGATAGAAGCTTCAGGTGGTTGGGGTGGTTTTGGTGGATTTGTAGGTACGCTAGGTCTTACACTTAACAACTTTAGCACACGAAAGATGTTTAAAAAAGGTGGATGGGACCCTATCCCTGCTGGTGACGGACAGAAACTTGCTCTCCGTGCACAAAGTAACGGTCCTCAGTTTCAAGGATATAACTTCTCATTCACAGAGCCTTGGCTAGGAGGTAAAAAACCTAACTCACTGAGCATCTCATTGTTCCATAATGTACAGTCTACTTTTCAGTTTACTTCTGATAGACCGAAGTTTACTACATCGGGTGCTACTGTTGCTTTTGGTAAGCAATTAAAGTTCCCAGATGATTACTTTCAATTTAGTGCTGCTCTTACCTATCAACGCTATGGTCTTAAAGATTGGGCAAATTTTGGATCTGCAGAGCTTGGTTTTACCAATGGTAATGCGAATAATTTAAGTTTAACAAGTACACTATCTAGGAATAGTACTAACCACCCTATCTACCCTACAGAAGGTAGTTCATTTACTGCTAGTATTCAGATGACTCCACCATTTTCATTGTTGTCATCTAAAAAGGATTTCAGTTCATCGGAGCTCACTCCTCAAGAAAGGTTTGAGTGGATAGAGTTAGTAAAGACTAAGTTTAATGCACAGTGGTTTTTAGGTGTAGGTAGTGGAAAACGCCAATTAGTGATAGCTCCTGCATATAGATTTGGTGCGGTGAGTCCGTGGAATAATGATGTAGGGTACTCGCCATTTGAGCTCTTTAGAGTAGGAGGTAGTGGTCTATCTAACTTTGTGCTATATGGTACAGATATAGTATCTCAGCGTGGATATGATGAAGGTAGAGTGAGTGACCCGATAAACGGACAGCAAGGTCTTCCGATATATACGAAGTACTCATTAGAGATACGCTATCCACTTACGGTAGGTCAGTCATCTACTATATATGCTCAGACTTTCTTAGAAGCAGGTAATGCATACGCTAGTTTTAAGGAGTTTGACCCTTTCAATGTACGACGAGCAGGTGGTGTGGGTGTTCGTTTATTCTTACCTATGTTTGGTCTACTAGGTGTAGACTATGCGTGGGCTATGGACCCTGGATTCACAGACCAAAAAGGTCAGTTTCACTTCTTTATAGGACAACAGTTTTAGTAGTTTTTGCTTACAGGCAAATATTTTTGGTCTGATTTTCGTTTAACTATCAAATGAGAATTCAACTACTCTTCTTTGTGTCTAGTTGCTTTGCTTTTTGTGGACTTCAGTCTGCAAATGCACAGCTTGATACCATTTATTATACTAAAGTAGCTACTGTAGGTGTAGGCGAAAACCTAGAAATAGAGACGAAGTCTCGCGTGACAGGTGCTACAGATACGTACTACCTGCGGAGTGGTCCGTGGCAGTTTCTAGACTCCAATGATAACATACTTATAGAAGCCAGTTTCATAGCCAATAAGAGAAAGCGTACATCAATAAGAGACGGACTACAGCTCTTTAGAGAGCCTGTGACTGGAGATACCCTTCTCATGCAGGAGTACAGAAAAGGAAGGCTCGTAAATCAGCTAGGACTCAAGAATGCTATAGTGGTCATAGAAAATACAATCTATCATATATATAAGGACTTTGGCTCTTATACTGTAGCAGAGTATAGATTTAAGTACTCAGGCAGTGCAGATTTTACTGCCATTTGGAAATCAAGCATAGAAGATCCTCGAGACATATTAAACGATACTAATTATCTTAGGATAGAGAAGGAACTTGGAGATCCGTCACTACTCTTACCCGCCAGCTATGGGACGAAGGCAGAGTATAATTACGTGAGTAATCCGGAGTTTGAGAAGCATCCTGCTGCATATTTCTCTATCATGTCGTTTACAGATCAAGTCTCAAACTGGAGCATAGCCTCTATATCACCAGATTTATATCTCTCCAAGACTGGAGCTTTGAGTGGAAATAGCTTCCTAGGGATACGGGTATTTAGCCTAAAAAAAGATATTGAGTACGTTCAAAATAAACTGAGGAAACCACTGGTCAAAGACTCCGTTTATTGTTTTAGTGCATATTTGAAACTGTCTCCTGGCAGCATGTATGCTACCAATGCGTTTGGGTTCTTACTTTCTAAAGAAAAACAAAAAATAGATACGGATAAACTACTGAGTATAAAACCGAGTAAAAGCCTCAATACTCAGGTGCTTAATTATAAGACTAGATGGATGAAAGTGCAGTGTACATACACTGCTACTGGTGGAGAGCAATATCTGACACTGGGCAGTTTTCAAAATCACAAAGACTTAGAACTCATAAAAGTACCTGGTAACGTACCGGAGAGTTACTACTATATGGAAGATATAAGCTTAGTGCCCATTCGTAATGAAAAACAATGTGCTTGTAACTTTGAAGACCGCAGAATCCAACCAGAAAATGGAGACACTACACTCCTGATTATAGAGGATCAGATAAGTGTTTTTGATACGTTAAAAGTAGGCGATACGATGGTCTTAGATAATATTCATTTTAACAATGATGAGTCTGATTTACTGGCGGAGTCGTTTGAAATGCTAGCAGAGCTACTTATATTCTTGCATACACATAAGACAGCTAGAGTGCAGCTGGATGGTCATACGAGTAGTGTGGGGGAGTATTTACATAATCTAGTGCTTAGCAGAAAAAGGGCTGCTGCAGTTCGGCGGTTTTTAACGAATAACGGTGTTTCTGAAGAGAGGATTGAAACCAATGGTTTCGGACCTCAATACCCAATAGCAGATAACAGTACAGAATCAGGACAAAAAGAAAACAGACGGGTAGAGTTTAGATTACTATCACTTTAGTCTAGTGTACTACCGTAGTAGCTTATACCAAAATAGCTTTCAATTGCCGCATATAAATTGTTTTTCACTAGATTTCTATTCGTTAAAAAATAATACCACAGCTCAGGCTATGCAATGATTTTTCGCCTTCACAAACCTTCGATAAACTCAATTTATTTATACGACACTTAAAAACTAAATTGGTATTACTAATATTTTAACAGTTTTTTGATTACTAGCTACTAATTCTAATCTGTTAAAAAATCGTAGTCTCTTCATTACGAAAGAGACCATATCTGCTTTTTTACCGTCGTGAGTTATCAGAGCTAATTTCATCTTTTACTCCGATATGAAACTGTGTAGATACTCTGTCTTTAGTAGCGGACAAATCTTGTATCTTTCATCTTTGGTGTCTTGGTAAAGTGCCTCTAGTGTCTCATATACGTGGTCTATGCCTATCTCTTGGCTCCACTCAAATGGGCCTTTAGGATACGCTGTGCCTAGTTTCATACCTAAGTCTATGTCTTCTCTACTAGCAGTGCCTTCCTGCACGGTATAGTAGGCCTCATTGATAATCATACACACTATACGTGGCGTTACGAGTCCTACTCTACTTTTGACAAAACGAGTCTCCAAGCCTAACTCTTTTAGCTTTTCTTGTGCTACCACTTGGTCTATCTCATGGGTAGCGCAGCATTCCAGCAGTGGTCTATCTATGAATGTAGGAAGTGCATTCATACCTATGATAGTGCACGTAGGTCTCGCTCCCAGCTCAGCGTACAGTTCTTCTAGTTGTACCTTCACACTACCTACTATCACGAGTTTACGCTCTAGCTCAGCATAGTACTGTATCTGCTCTGGACTATCATCAAAATCTAAATCAAATATGACATCATAGCTATCTAATTCGTTAATTTTGAGCGGTAATATGGTTTGATCTTTTAGGAGAGATTGTAACTCTTCCATTTGATTGGGTTGTCCTTTTGCTGCTATTATCATACAGAGCAAAGGTAGGAGTACAGAGCATAATCATAATAAAAACAAGTTAGAAAATGAATAAAAAGATAATAAGCACAGCTAATGCTCCTGCGGCCATAGGACCGTATAGTCAAGCAGTATTGGCTGGAGATACTTTATACTGTAGTGGTCAGATAGCACTAGACGCTGTCTCAGGAGAGCTAATAGTAGGGGATATAATAGCGGAGACTAATCAGGTATTACAAAATGTGGGAGCAGTGCTAGCTGAGGCAGGTATGGATTTCGCTAATGTAGTGAAGTGCTCCATTTTCATGAGTAGCATGGAGCATTATGCAGCTATCAATGAGGTGTATGCCACCTATTTCACAGAAAACCCGCCGGCTCGAGAAGCTGTAGCTGTAAAAACGCTGCCTAAGGAAGTGAATGTGGAGATTACGGTAATAGCAGTCAGGTAGGACCAGCAGGAACACGCCTCTGATATTATAGTAGGAACACGCCTCTGAGGCGTGTTCCTACTATAATGAATTTTGAATCTTAATGCTACGCCGAATTTCTACTAGCGTTTATATTTCCGTACAGTGAGCGGGTGATTATTTTCTCGTATTCATCCATATACTTCCCATGTTTCTGAACTGCTTGCAGTGCATTTTGCTGTATCACCAGTAAAGGGAGTACTATCTTTTCTCGTATAGCGATGGACGCCTTAGAGATGGGCTCTTCTTCCATGAGACTATCGTATCCGGATACCAATAGCATCATTTCTTTACTTAACAGATACTCACTTTTTAGTATTTTCCAAAATTCACCATATTCTGCATCTTGTTCCATGTAGTTGGTCAGTTCAAAATAGCTTTTGGAGAGGGCCATCATACTGTTTAGACACAATGCTTTAAATAATGGAACTTCATTGAAGAGCGTCTTGAGCTGGTCCAGTGAACCTTCATCTACTAGAGTCTTAATAGCGGTACCTGTGCCAAAGTATCCAGGTACGTTTTGCTTGAGTTGACTCCAAGAGCCTACAAATGAAATCGCTCGTAGATCTGTAAGTTCTAGTTTGGCTTTATTTCCTCGCTTGCCTGGTCTGCTCCCTATATTGGCTTTACCGTAGTATTTGAGTGTGCTTCTATTTTCCAGGTATCCCATGAAATTTGGATGGTGCTTCAGAGCATCGTACTTTTCAAAACTGAGCTCAGATAGTCTTTCCAGTAGGGCTC
>CAWVTM010000052.1:0-12097 GCA_963933305.1 uncultured bacterium | reverse complement strand
CTAGTAATACCAATTTAGTTTTTAAGTGTCGTATAAATAAATTGAGTTTATCGAAGGTTTGTAAAGGCGAAAAATCATTGCATAGCCTGAGCTATGGTATTATTTTTTAACGAATAGAAATCGAGTGAAAAACGATTTATATGCGGGAATTAAAAGCTATTTTGGTATAACATCTATTCTTCCTGTTAAAAATAGGAGTAGCTGTTACCAGCGTATCTAGCTCATTCTATAAAAGTAACTGTATGTTGAAAAAGGGAATATTGGTTTTTGTCAGAGGCAGTTTTGCTATCATATCGTGTGCGTACTCGTATCGCTATATCCTCCAGAGCCTACTCACAGTATGAGTGTATGGTGATAGTGCGGTAAGTTTACTGTGGTCCAGTTCCGCTTGCTTGACGCTAGAAGTAGAAGTCCTACTTGGCACAAGTACAGTTTAAGATAAAGATACTGCTGGCTGTGATACGTAGGAATGATAGCTGGGATCTAGGGGAAATTAGCCAAAGGAGTAATAGAACCGTACTTGAAAGGTTATTTTCGTACCCTAATATGAAGAGATTACTTGTAATTATCATTATGGCCACTTGCTTCATAGCAGCTACTACTCGTGTAGAGGAGGAGCCTAAGATAGAGTGGATGGATTTTAATACAGGCTACGAGCTTGCTAAAAAAGAAGGTAAAGTAGCTGTAATAGACTGTTACACAGAGTGGTGTGGTTGGTGCAAGGTGATGGATAAAAAGACGTTTTCTGATACAGGAATCATCAGAAGGTTCAATGAAAAGTACGTAGCTATAAAATTTAATCCAGAGGAGGGAGGCAAATACTATATAGGTGAGTCAGACTCACTTACGGGCCGTCAGTTACTCTTAGCACTCTCTAATAATAAGCCAAGCGGATATCCTACATTTTTCTTTTATGTGCCACAAGGCAAAAAGATGTTTCAAGTACCAGGATATCAAGATGTAGAAAAATTTACTACTACCCTAGATGGTGTAGATAGATATAAAAAAGCGGTGACTTTAAAAACACCATAAAACATAAATTTTGGGAAGAAAAAGAAAAAAGGACCAGCAGATGCATTACGAAAATGTAGAACTGCTAGCCGCTGGTGGTGAGGGACATGCTCTCGCTAAGATAGAAGGAAAGGTAATCTTCGTAAAATATGGAGCTCCAGGGGATGTGGTAGATCTACAGGTAGTCGGGAGGAAAAAGAAATTTAGCCTTGCTAAAATCACTAAGTTACACACCGAGTCAGAACTCAGAAGAGAACCCTTCTGTGAGCACTACGGTACATGTGGCGGCTGCAAATGGCAGCACATAGACTATCCCAGTCAGGCACAGCTTAAGGATACGTGGGCTACAGACTGTCTCACTAGAATAGGTAAAGTAGAGGTAGGAGAGACGCTACCTATAGTAGCGGCTGAGGAGGTACAGTTTTATCGCAATAAGATGGAGTACACTTTCTCCAATAAGCGATGGTTATATGAAAATGAAACCTTAGAAGATTTAGAGCATACCAATGCACTGGGTTTTCATGCTCCAGGCAGATTTGATAAAGTGCTAGCTATAAATAAGTGCTGGCTGCAGGATGATAAAGGAAATGATATCAGAAATTTCGTTTATGAATATTGCATAGCAAATGACTTTACCTTTTATGATCTAAAGGAACATACGGGACTGATGCGTAACCTAATGCTCCGCAATACAAAAGGTGGAGACTGGATGATAAATGTAATATTTGCTAAGAAGGAAGACGATAAAATAGTGAGTCTACTGAAGGCCATCCAAGAAAAATTTAATCCGAAAGCATTAAACTATTGCATCAATGAAAAGCTAAATGATAGCACTTTTGATCAAGAGTTTATTAGCTATAGCGGTGATTTTGAGATACAAGAAGAGCTGGGAGGATTGAAGTTTAACATCTCTCCAAAGTCCTTTTTTCAGACGAATCCTGTACAAGCTGATAAGCTGTATGAGGTGGCTATAGACTTCGCAGATATACAAAAGACTGATGTCGTATATGACCTCTACTGTGGTACAGGTACTATCACTTGTGTGGCAGCTACCAAAGCTAAAAAAGCGGTGGGAGTAGAGATAATAGAAGAAGCGATAGAAGCTGCTAAGGTAAATGCAGGTATCAATGGATTGTCTAATGTAGAGTTCTTAGCGGGTGATATGAAGGATGTGTTTAATGAAGCTTTTTATAAGGAGCACGGTAAGCCAGACATCATCATCACAGATCCTCCACGTAGTGGCATGCATCCTAAAGTAGTGGATTACCTAGCCTATATAGCTTGCCCTAAGATAGTGTATGTAAGTTGTAATCCTGCCACGCAGGCACGTGACTTAGCTATGTTAGATGCGAAGTATAAGGTGGTAAAAAGCCAAGCTGTAGACATGTTTCCACAGACGCATCACGCAGAGAATGTAGTGCTGTTGGAGTTAAGATAGTCTTTTGGTGCTGAAGCCTATGTGAGTAGGCACACCATCTCATAATCATCCATCACATATCCGTTTCCTATATCAAAGACGACTTCACGTTTTTTGGTGAAGCCCATTTTTTCATAAGCAGCTATAGCGTGAAGGTTGTGTTTATTTACAGTGAGTCGCAGCCCAGTAAGAGTATTTTCATTGGCTATTGTGATGGCCAGTTGCATCAGACTCTTGCCTAAGCCTAGGCCTCTAGCTGCTGCTTTTATATAGATTTTACTTATAAAAAGCTGTTTGTCTTCTGCTTGTACACTCAGGTAGCCATACTCTTCGCTGTTCGAGATTCTGAAGTATTGATAGCCATCTTTTATCTGCTGTGCTATGGCTTCTTGACTTTGAAATTTAGCTAGCATATAGCTGACCTGCTCAGAGCCTATGATAGGCGTATAGTGCTCCGTCCATATTTCCTTGGCTAAAACTGCAGTTTTTGTGATATCTTGGTCAGATAGCACAGGAGTTATACGCGGATTATCTAGTACCAAAATTATATCCTATGCCTATGCTTACTGGAGCATAGATGCGTTGACCTTTACCCTCATTATAGAGTAACTTAGATAGTGGTAAATTGTCTGAGTAATTATTAAACCCAATTAGCTCTGTGTTTTCTTTGGCACTCACGTTTACATTACTCCATCCTAACCCCATACTAATATTGAAATACAGCTTATCACCGAGCTGAGACTGACCTCCAGTCACCAGGTATATGCCTGTTCGGATGCGGTCATACTCTGTAGTGTTATCTTGGTACACTCGCGAGTTTGGATTATAGTAGGCAAGTTCTCTAGAGAAGTTTACATATCCACCGTCCAGTCCTGCTCCTATAAAAAAGCCTTCTGCTACGGCGTTAGCAGCACGTCTTTTACGTTGATAAAAGCGGAGCTCTACACCTGCTTCTAATCCATAATTGATATCTATGTCATTTAACCCGTTGAATGGGATTACCACATTGAAGTTTACCGTAGGTAGATTATTCTGATTTGCTCTCATCGGAGATATTTCATAATCTAATCTTAGCTTTTGGATGCCTATGCCTATGAGGTTTAGTGCATCTAATTTCAATATTTTATAATCTCCTTTTTGTACTAGATTTTCTGTAGCTGTATCTTGTGCTACAGTGTTAAGAGAAAATGCGATTAACAGGGTAAGTACGATTGTTTTATACATGCTCTTAGTTGTTTATAGGATTATACGAATGTAGGTATTAACCCCTTGTTAATAATAATTAGAAGAGCAAGTTTTCCTTGGCTAGTTATTCCATATAAAGATACTCTACTGGTGTGCACTGTTATAATGTATTGTTTTTTAGGAGGGTAAATCAATACGCATCTTGTTGTATGGGTTGCTCAGTGGATATGTTGGTAGTATACAACCTGCTAAGTGTTCTGTAGGTAGGATTTAAGCCTTTTACTAGCGCTATTTTTGCTCTGAACAAGAGGTTGGGAATATGCAAATATGTGCTATCCAAGTGTTTTTTTTTAGGGTAGAAATTGTTTTTCGATAATGTTCTTTGAGATTACAAATTTATTTACACATGTTTGCTAGCGTAAAAGCAAGAGTTAGCAAATTCTGACAGTTGCATACACAATGGATAATACAAAAGAAGAACAAGAAAAGGAGCTACTAGCACAGTTAGAAGGAGATGTGAAAATCCTGAGTGCCGAGTTAGCGGAGACCGTAAAAGCTATAGTAGACGGGGGATACTCTAAATTCCCTATCCTCATAGCCCATATAGAGGATATTTCTATAGCCCAGAAGGTAGTAGATAAGAATGAATCTCAATCGTATTATAGCTTTAGTGCGAGTACTATGGAGGAGTTGATTACCCGTAAGATTATATTAGCAGACCGCAAGGACGATTTTGAGAAGCAGTACAAAGCTCGTTCAGAGGATTACTGCATACTACTCCTTCATCCAGAAACTATGAAGTTCATCTTCGCTAAAAAGAAAGCGTAATGAAGGATTCTCCACCCAAGGTAGCCATTGTTATTCTCAACTATAATACTCGTTCATTGCTCGAGCGATTTCTGGGTGGAGTATTAGCTACATCTTATGTGAATAAGGAAGTTTGGGTAGTGGATAACGCCAGTACGGATGACAGTGTAGCTTACCTGCAGCAGCATACAGAAGAGATAAAACTGCTCGTATCTCCAGAAAACTATGGTTATGCGGGCGGATATAACTGGGCACTTACTCAGATAGAGGCAGACTATTATGTATTGTTAAATAGTGACGTTCGAGTGCCAGAAAACTGGCTTTCTCCATTGGTAGAAATGGCCATGTCAGATAAGCGTATAGGAGCTATACAGCCTAAGATACTAGATGCTAAAGATCCTGGGAAGTTTGAGTATGCAGGAGCTTCTGGAGGGTTTTTAGATAAGTGGGGATACCCGTTTTGCAGAGGAAGAGTGTTTGATACTCTAGAAGAAGATACAGGACAGTATGATGATTCGTTGCAGGTGTTTTGGGCTACTGGAGCGTGCATGTTTGTGAAGGCAGAGGTGTATCATAAAGTAGGAGCTTTAGATGCAGATTTTTTTGCTCATATGGAGGAGATAGATCTGTGTTGGCGGATGCAGCGAATGGGATATAAGGTAATGGTAGAGCCACTATCTGAAGTGTTTCACGTAGGAGGTGGCACGCTGGCAGAAGGTTCTGACCGAAAATATTTTTTAAACTTTAGGAATAATCTTATCCTACTAGCTAAAAATTTACAGACGCCATTTTGGTTACTGATTGTACTTTGGAGAATGGTTTTAGACGGTATTTCTGCAGTTAAATTCATAGTGGATGGTAAGCCAACATTATTTTTTACGATTATCAAAGCTCATGTTGCTTTTTGGGGAAGTTTTGGAAGTATACGTGAGAAAAGAAGGGCTATCAAAACGCTAGGAGATACACCTGTTTCACTGTATCCTAATTCTATTGTGTGGCAGTATTTTGCCAAAGAAAAAAAGAAGTTTAGTGACTTATAAGGTAGTCTATAGCAATCTCATATCCTTTTATTCCTAGTCCGTATATTCCTCCTACACAGTATTGAGCGAGCAGCTCTGTATGTCTTTCATTTTCACGCGTGTATATATTTGAAATATGAACTCCTACTACAGGTGTTTTAATAGCAGCTACGGCATCTGCCAAGGCAACTGCTGTATGAGAATAGCCGCCTGCATTCAGCACTATTCCAGAGTACTCTTCATTTTCTGTGTCGTGTAGTTTATTGATTAATTCACCTTCTATATTACTTTGATAGTACTCTATATCTGCGGTTGAAAACTGGCTTCTGACTTGCTCCAGGAATGACTCAAAAGTCGTATTCCCATATATATCTGGTTCTCGTGTTCCTAGTAGATTTAAGTTAGGACCATTTAGGATTAGGATTTTCTTTTTTGACATGTATTATTTTGCAAAAGTAGGTATAAAAAAAAGCCGACGAATTATTTCGTCGGCTCTGATATTTTATGTTTTAGGTTTAATCAAAAGATTGATTTTCTCCAGCCTTTACGATTTGACCATTAACAATAGCTTGCTCTGAAAATGTTGCACCATCTTGGTGAATGAAAGCTATAACTTCTAAGTCGCCAGCGACATATGCATAAATATCAACAGAACTAAGTTCTAACGATAAGATTCTACCTACAATAGCTGGATTGTCATATCTATCACAAACGCGAATAGCTACATCAATAAACTGATTCTCTTTTAGAACAAAACTACCCTAAAGCTGGGTAAGCTCCGCACCATTTGCCAGTACTTTTGTAACACTGCCGGAGTAGTGAATGTGCTTGGTATGGCGGAATACTATGATCTTTTAGGACTTGTTGGGTTATCTGAGCAAGTGTCAAATGCTAGAATAGCAGTGAGTAGTCAAATGGAATTTATTTTTTCTTCTCGCAGTTTATAATACTATAAATATAGAGCGTCATAGATTGTGATATACTTCAGATATCTGTGGTTATAAACGTATGTTAATTTGGCTTTATTAAAATTGTTAATTGAATATGGAATATATAGTCAGGTTATAGCATAAATGTAAGCTCTGAAAATATACCTTTGGCGTATCAATCTTAGTAAATGAGCGATCCTATAAAACACGAGTGTGGAGTGGCCTTTATCAGGCTCAGAAAACCACTAGAATTTTACAAAGAAAAGTATGGAACAGAACTGTACGGTCTCAAGAAACTTCAAATGCTTATGAACAAGCAGCTGAATAGAGGTCAAGACGGTGCTGGACTAGCAGTCATAAAGCTAGATCCCGAGTATGGTAGTCGTTACATAGCACGAGAGCGTGCCATCGGAGATGGGGCAGTTTCTTCGCTGTTTGAACGTGTAAATAAAAAGTATGAAACCCTAGACAAAGAGAAGGTCCAAGATACAAAATGGTTAAAAAAGAAGTATCCATATGCAGGGGAGGTTTTACTCGGTCATCTTAGATATGCTACACATGGTAAGAATAGTATAGAGAATATTCATCCATTTCTGCGTCAGAATAATTGGATGAGCAGAAACTTAGTGCTAGCGGGTAACTATAATGTAACTAACGTACAGGAGATGTACCAGCAGCTTATAGAATTAGGTCAGCATCCTAAGGAGATAAGTGATAATGTGACTATGCTCGAAAAAATCGGTCATTTCTTAGATGATGAAAATGAACGATTGTATAAAGAGTGTAAGGATAAAAACATGGATAGTCTTGCTAGTGCAGACTATATTAAGAATCATCTTGACATAGAAAATGTGCTTAAAAACTCTTTTAAAAATGTAGATGGTGGATATAATATGGTCGGTCTTATAGGAGATGGGAACGCATTCATTATGCGAGATCCGAATGGGATACGTCCAAACTATTACTGGTCTAATGATGAAGTCATAGTGGTAGCAAGTGAACGACCAGCGATACAAACTGCGTTTGATTTACAAATGGGTGACCTGAAAGAGGTGAAACCAGGCAATGCACTGATAGTGAAACGAGATGGAAGCTTTGAAGAGAAGCAGATCTTAGAGCCGCTAGAACGACTTTCTTGTAGTTTTGAGCGTATCTACTTCTCTAGAGGTAGTGATGGCAAGATACATGAAGAGCGTAAACAGTTGGGGCGTAAAATATCACGAGAGATACTTAAAAGACTTGATTTTGATATTAGATCTACTGTGTTCTCATATATACCGAATACCGCAGCCACATCCTACTACGGACTTATAGACGGAGTGTATAAATACTTGGATAAGTGGAAAAGAGAGCAACTGCTGAAACTAGGAGAGAATGCCACGGCTGCTCAGATAGATAAGCTACTATCTGTAAAGATAAGAAGAGAAAAGCTCCTTATAAAAGACGCTAAAATACGTACATTCATAGCACAAGATGAAGGAAGAGATGAGCTTGTAGGAAATGGCTATGACGTAACATACGAAGTGGTGAAACCTACAGATACACTCGTAGTAGTGGATGATAGTATAGTGCGAGGTACTACGCTGAAAAAGAGTATCCTTAGAATACTAGATAGGCTGGGGCCTAAGAAAATAATAGTAGCTTCAAGTGCTCCTATCATAAAATATCCAGATTGTTATGGGATTGATATGAGTCGTATGAATGAGTTTATTGCTTTTCAAGCGGTGAAAAGTTTGTTATCCAAAGAAGGAGATGAGCAGTTTATGCAGGTAGTGTTTGAAGCATGCAAAGCTGAGCTAGATAAGCCCGTAGCTGAAATGGAAAATAAAGTCAAAATGCTTTATGATCGGTATACAGATAAAGAAATAGAAGCTGAAATAGGGAGACTAGTGACCCCAGAAGGGATGAAAGCCGAGGTAGAAATAGTTTATCAAACAATTAAAGGTTTAAATGCCTCTTGTCCTAACCATCTAGGTGACTGGTACTTCTCTGGAAACTATCCTACTCCTGGAGGCAATCAGGTAGTTAACAGAAGTTACGTCTACTATATGCAGGGTAGTACGGCTAGAGCGTACTAATAAAACCACTGAAGCCTCGGCTTCTACATGAAAAAAGGCGTGCAAGTGTGGGAGTACTATACTACCACACTGCCTATCATGCTATCGCCAAACCAGTAGGGGATGTCTTCTAATCCGTTGGCAGGTTTAGTGATAATCAGGTTTGCTTTTTTGCCTACTTGGATACTTCCTACTTGGTCTTGCACTTCCATAGCAAAAGCAGCATTATACGTCAAAGCATTAAATGCTTCTTCGGGAGTCAGTTTCATCTGAGAGCAAGCTAGGCCAAAGGCAAGATTTAGATTACTGCTAGGAGCAGAGCCTGGATTGAAATCACTGGCAATAGCAAGCGGTATATTTTTGTCAATAAGTGTACGACCTGGGGTGTACGGGATATCTAAGAATAGTGAACAAAGTGGAAGTCCAGTAGCTATGGTATTAGAAGAAGCTAGTGCCACATAGTCTTCGTCTTTCATTACTTCTAGATGGTCTACTGATAAAGCCCCCATTTCACAAGCCATTTTCACCGCACCAAAAGAACTAAACTGATTTACATGTACCTTAGCTTTCAGTCCGTGCTTGTCTCCAGCTTCTATTATTTGTTTTAAGTCGTCCAAGTCAAAATATCCTGTCTCACAAAAGATGTCAATATAGTCAGCTAGGCCCTCACCGGCTATACGCGGTAGCATCTCATTAGTCACGAGATAGATATAGGCAGCTTTGTTGTTTTTAAATGCTGTAGGAAGTGCATGAGCACCTAAGAAAGTAGCTTTTACAGGAATAGGAGAGAGCTGCTTCAAGATGCGTATCACACGTAGCATCTTCATTTCATCTTCTATAGTAAGGCCATATCCACTCTTTATTTCGATGGCTCCGGTTCCTTGTTTTATCACATTACCCATTCGCTCCTGAGCATCGTCATATAGCTGCTGCTCACTCATGGAGTGTATTTTTGCTGCACTATTTAGGATGCCTCCACCCGTCTCCGCTATCTCTTGGTAGGTTTTGCCGTGCAACCTCATCTTCATCTCACCGCTTCTGCTTTCTGCGAAAATTAGATGCGTATGACTATCCACATACATCGGTAGTACTAATTTGCCAGCACAATCGTGGCTATCCATACTGAGCTTTGGGCACTCACTCATAGGCCCGAAGGATTGTATGATATTATTTCTAACTATCAAGTAAGCATTCTCCAAGGTCTGTACCTCGCCTTGTGCTTTTCCTTTTTTAATGGTATCCGAATTCTCTGTGATACCAATGAGTTGTTTTATATTTTTGAGAAGTATGTTCATTAATTAATTTTAAAGGTCTTGATATGTGCAAGAATACTATTTTACTGCTTTATAATAATCTTAGAATGTTTCTGATTTTCAAAAGTAGAAATGACCATAAAGTATAAACCATTTGGCAGTATGCGGATGTCAATAGGCTGACCTGTCCATTGCTGATTCAGTAGCTCTTTGCCCATAGTGTTATAAATAGCAATCGCCATAACTTTTAGATCGGTAGTTATGGTTATCTCATTTTGAGTTGGATTTGGAAAAACAGTAAATGTAGGCCTGAGTGGTTTATTCTGAATAGCTGCCGAAAGGTTGCAGTACTTTTCTTTAAAATCAGTAAAGTAGTGAATGCCAATATAGTCTATAATGACCTCAGCTACGCTATCTGAAAATACTTTGCGAGCTATCTCAGACTCGAACCGCCAACTGCTATTGCACTCTACTTGTATTGCGTCTATAGTGCCTGCGTCTCTGGAGCCATGTCTCAAAGTATTATATCCTCCAGAGAAAAAATATTGTGTATCTAGCGGAAAACTGTCTGTAGAACTAGGAACAGAAGGGTATCCAACATCCTCCATCAGCGTACCAAATGAAAATTCTCCTCTGATTAGCTGAGCGTGAGATACATTTTTTAGGTTATCCGCTGCTAGATTTCGAATACTGCTTTTATCTAAGGTATTGGTTCCATTGAGGTGAGCATCTGTTTTTTGTAAGTCGCTTTTCCATATGCCGGTACCTATTTCTAGCCGCTGTAGTGGATGTCCATGACCGTGGATATCTAAGTACAGTCCTTTACCATAGTCTCTGGTGATTTTAGCTTTAGCCGAGTCGGTGACTTTATGGTAATAGTGCCATGCTTTTTCTACCTGTGCATTGCCGTCTGCTGCATCACCTATGTCTCTATTCGCATCAAATTTTCTACGGTGCAATAGATTGATTATCACGTGTGGATAGCATCCAGTCTTAGCATAGAGTGCGTCTTTAATATCTTTTGTTATTCCTGTGGTGTATCCATCGCGAACGAACACACATCCATCGCATTCTCTATCTGGAATAGAGTCTGGTAATTCACCTCCACCGTGAGGTGCAGAGAGTATAATAGGTAGATTTCCAGCTAAGTATTCTACGTGATTGGCAGGATCAATGTAAGTGTTGCCTGGAGTATAGGTCTGTGCAGATACATGAGTTGTAACAAGTAGCAAGAATATAAAAAAGCCATCACGTCCCAAAGTATTCTTGTTGATGATGGCTAGATTCATTTTTTGTAAATGATTTATTTTCTGCTGTTGGAAAATAGGCTATTGAATGATTTATTGATTCTCTTGCCCCAGTTCTACAGCCCGATGAAATGCAGCATAAGCAGCATCTTTGATGAGTGTATTTACGTTGTTATCTTCCATAGAATCTATGGCTGCCTGTGTTGTGCCACCTTTTGATGCTACTTTTTGTATCCATCCTTCAGGTTTTAAGTCTGAGTTTTTAAACAGCTCTACAGCTCCTTCAAAAGTTTGACCTACCAAGACTTTAGAATCGTGTTGTGAGAAACCCATTTTAAGTGCAGCATCTAGCATAGATTGCATAAAGTAAAACACGTATGCTGGACCGCTACCGGAGATACCTGTGGACTTATTGATGAACTTTTCGTTTTCTACGTGAATAGAAGTACCGGTAGAGTCCAGTAAGTTACGCACTGCCATTTGCTCTATTTTCGTTACTTCTGGAGTTTCTGTGAAAGCAGTCACCCCTTTACTCACCTTGGCTGGAAGGTTTGGCATAGCTCTCACTACTTTGGAAAGGCCAGTACCGCTCACGATATAGTCCAAGGTTATACCAGCCATGAGAGATACTAGTATCTGCTGAGAATCCAGCAGTGGTTTTATCTCAGCAAAGAGCACTTCGCAGTGGTACGGCTTTACTGCTAAAAATATAATGTGTGCGTGTTTTACAGCCTCCGTGAGGTCGTCATATACACTAAACCTAGTATCCTCTTTGAGGTGCTTTCTTACGACTTCACTTTTGTCATAAATAAGCAGGTGTTTGTTTTTAATATGGGGGGAATCTACCATACCTTCGGCAAAGGTTAATCCCATGTTGCCGGCTCCTATCATTAATACTTTCATGTTTATCTATCAATGCTAGGCATCTGCATGGGGAATACCTAATTTATTAGGCGTAACCTAGAGAATGATATTTTAAATCAAGGTAAAGGAGTTGCTTTTTTTAAAAGCTGCGTTTTCGGCAGTGTATTTATTCTTATGTCCCTACTTCGCAAAATTCACCGCTCTACGCTCACGTATTACAGTAATTTTTATTTGTCCTGGGTAGATCATTTCTTTCATTATCTTCTGTGAGATATCAAATGAAAGTAGGTCTGCCTGCTTATCGTCTA
>CAWVTM010000051.1:0-12294 GCA_963933305.1 uncultured bacterium | reverse complement strand
TCATTTGTAGCCCGATTTTACCTTTCCATTTTCGGTTGAACTTATGCTCTACTTGTATAAATTTTTCGTCAAATAGTTGAATCCCATTCAAGTCTTGTATGTCTGAGTAGTTAAGGGTCATATTGGTTTTATTATTGAAGGAATAAATAAGCTCTGCCTGGATACCCTGCTCTCCACTAAATTGAGCTGGTGCTTGATACCTAGCAAGCATTCTATAACTTGCTTGTCGACTAAGGCTAGGCTGGTAGGTGTATACCCCTTGCAGCAGTGCAAGATTTACAAAAGGAGATACCGTAAGCGGGAAATTCTCTATGCGTCGGTACTGTACATTTATACCTAAGCCCGCTTTCTTTTCTCTGCCCAGCTTTCTCTTACTGTAGCTTACTCCTCCCATAAACAAGGTGCCGTCTCTACTGATGAGAGCGTTTCCTTCATTGTTATTTATAGCCTCTTCTGTCTTGTAATTATACTCCCCATTGAACCCAAAATCCTTATAACTCGCATTGAAATACCCATTGAGTATATACGCATTGTACTTTGGGTAAAACCTGTCTTCTAATGGCTGACCATTTATTTGAGTCACGATATCTGTCATCGTATTTTCATCCAATGTTCTATTCACCGCGGACACTCCTAGATTAAGGATACTGCCGTCTGCAGACCTGAGCGACTGCTCAGCATTTATTCCTTTTATAATCTGCGGAGAGGTTTCAAATCTATTTTCTTGTGCACCTTTTTGCTTGCCTGTAAATGCTTTTACTACAAGGTCATCCGTGATATTATACTTTAAACGTACCCCTTCCATAGCATAGTCTATACCTATCAGTCTATTCTCAAAAGCTCTAAAAGCCGCTCCTGAGCCAAACTGATCGTAAAAAGACCCTGCAGTAATTTCTAAGTCACCGATACTCTTTTTTATCTGCCAAAATCCTAGGCCCTGACCTGTAAAAGATCCTGAAGGGTTCAGCAAGTTACTGTTATTAAAAAGATCATATCTAGCTGCAAAATGCCAGCCCTTAATATCATAGTTTACAAATAACCAAGTCTCTGCAGAACTTATCTGCCTACCGTACTGAGGAGATGCGGACTCCGTAGCACCGATAAGCGAATCTTTTAAAAAGACGGAATAATTAGACTGCAGATTACCACTGAGCACCCCTTTATCTTGAGCATGAGCAGCGATTCCTGAAAATATAAAAACTAAAAGTGTAACTAGGTACTTGTTCATTTTGGCTGCTAAAGTAAATAATTCTGAAAATACACACTATTTTACTTTTTTTTGAAGTGTGAATGTTACCGAGTTAATAGACGAAATCAAATCCAAAAAGAGTTATTTATGCGTAGGTTTAGATACAGACATCTCTAAACTTCCTGATGGAATATCTAAAGATGCTGATGGCATACTTGCTTTTAACAAAGAAATAATAGCCGCTACTAAAGACTATGCTGTCTCCTATAAAATAAATACCGCATTCTATGAGCAGCTCGGAAGTAAGGGGTGGCAGATACTCGAGAAAACTCGAGAAATGATACCCAGCAATATACTAAGTATAGCAGATGCCAAACGAGGAGATATAGGAAATACAAGCACTATGTACGCTAAAGCGTTCTTTGAAACTATGGATTTTGATGCACTTACGGTAGCCCCATATATGGGTTTTGATAGTGTCGAACCTTTTTTAAAATTTACAACTAAAATCACCATAGTGCTCGGCTTGACTTCGAATGTGGGAAGTGCCGATTTTCAAACGAATGGACTCTACTCGCCACCTCTTTACAAGACAGTACTGGAGCGTGTCTCTTCTTGGGGATCGCCAGACAACCTCATGTTTGTAGTGGGAGCCACTAAAGCAGCGGCTCTTAAAGAAATCAGAGAGTTAGTGCCTAATCATTTTCTGCTCATACCTGGCGTAGGTGCCCAAGGTGGGAGTGCTGTGGAAGTCTGTGAAAACGGAGCAAATAGCATCGGTGGATTACTTATCAATTCATCTAGAGGCATAATCTACGCGAGCAACGGAAAAGACTTCGCCGAGGCAGCAAGAGCTAAAGCCAAAGAACTAGCACTGCAAACACAACCGTATACTGCTCATTTATGAGTTTTGAATACAATGAGGACTTGCTCCAATTTATCTGGGAATATCAATTATATGATAGTAAACAGCTGACCACTTCCACGGGTGAAGAAGTCACTATACTAAAACAGGGGTTTCTGAACAAAAACAGTGGACCCGACTTCAGCAATGCTCAACTAAAAATAGGAGAAACCACCCTATATGGAGCGATAGAAATACATGTGAATGCAAATGAGTGGACGCAGCATAACCACCATACGGATAAGGCATACAATGCCGTAATTCTGCATGTATGCTATACGCATAATTCAGATGCTGTGCGAGAAGATGGCACCTCCATCCCTACCGTAGCCATAGGAGATAGAATACTCCAAAAATCGCTAACACAGTATGAGCAACTGATGGAGAACAAGCCTTTTATACCTTGTGAAAACGCTATACGCCTTGTCTCTGACTTTAATGTACAACTATGGGTAAATAGAATGGCGGTAGAGCGCCTAGAGGTCAGATGTAAACTCTTCCAGACCTATTTAGAGTCTTGTGCCGGAGACTGGAATCAAGCGTTTTTCTGGGCCATTGTTAGGGCTTTTGGTATGCCTACCAATACTGAAGCTTTCGCTGAGCTAGCAGAGAAACTACCTTTTTATCTTATACAAAAGCACCACGAATCACTGTTTCAATTAGAAGCATTGTTCTTTGGAACAGCAGGACTTTTAGAAGACCCTATTCAGGATAACTACTTTATGGGATTACGAAATGAATATGCTTTTTTAAAGAAAAAATACTCCCTTACTTCCGTGAGTAGTCAGATCAAAACTGGAAGAATGCGACCTATGAATTTACCCCATGTCAAGCTGGCTCAACTCGCCGCTTTTTTTCATCACACTCCTCTCTTTATTTCTAAAGTACTTAATCTTCCTGCCCCTTCAACTGTAAAAAATATGCTCACTTTTGAACTATCTGATTACTGGCTGAATCATTATTCGTTTAAAACCAAATCAAAAAAGAGATCCAAATCTATCTCTGTAGGGTTTGTAAATCATCTCTTCTTAAATGCTCTGGTACCGTTCGTTTTCTTTTATGAAAAAAACAAAGGAGAAGGTGACACTGAGCGTGCACTTCAGTACCTAGAAGACATTCCCAAGGAACAAAACAGCATTATCGCTAATTGGACTAAAACTGGTGTTAAATGTGAAAACGCTCTAGAATCTCAAGGTTTACTTCATCTATATAAAACATATTGCTTACCGCAGCGTTGCTTAGAGTGTGGTATAGGTAAAAAGATACTGCTGAGATAAGATGGACAAAATAAAGAAAAACATAGAAAACTACGCCTTTGGTGTGTGCTCTTATCTGGGCGACAAGTTTGGGATACGCTCCAGCACCATTCGCTTGTACTTCATTTACATTTCCTTTTTCACTTTTGGTAGTCCCATTATCATCTACTTTGTTTTGGCTTTTTGGCTCAATATAAAACACTACTTAGTTTCTAGAAAGCACTCTGTTTGGGATTTATAGCCTGATTACTAGTGTACTAATTAGAATGCACATGCTCTTTACCGTTAATAAACGTTTACTGTTACTCCGCTACATTTGAACAATGCAAAATGAACTAGCACTGTACAGAACCACCAAAAGCTATCAACAGAATCATAAGACTACAGAACTCAAATGTAGCAACTGCCAGCAGCTCTTTTTAGCAAACAGAAAAACTGCCAAATACTGCAGCAGCTCGTGTAGATCTCAGTCTTGGATGACTAAGAATAATAAGAAGGTAATCACCATAGCTGTACCCTTAGACATAGACGATGCTTTCTTAGAAAAAATAAAGCACATGCTAGAAAACTACAAGTCTACAGAACAAGGAGTTGAAAAACGTGCTCCATTAAAATCACATCACGAAGAGACTTTTGATACCGAAAATGAAGTTCGCACATTCATGGCTCAAGCAGGCTTAAGCGACTACAAGATACCTAAGCACGATATGGGCATATATTATGATGAAGGTCTTACAATCAAAAAAGTGGAAGACCGCTTCTTAGTGAAAATACAGGCTTAATTAGAGCTCTACTCGAAAACGAGGTCTATACCATCACTCAGCGGATGAGCCTGACAAGTGAGTATATACCCTTCTTCTATCTCTGCATCACTTAGCCCTTCACGCTCTATCATAGACGCTTTGCCGCTTCTTAGCTTTGCACGGCACGTAGTGCACACTCCTACACAGCAACTATATGGAGGATCCATACCCGCTTCTTGTGCAGCTATAAGTATTGTTTGCTCTGGTTTTACAGTGATTTCTTTTTGGTCACCATACACCTCTACGGTAATCTTACGCTCTACTATTTCTTCGCTATAATTTAAGGCTTCCGAAGAAGCATTTCCTTCGTCAATAGTCTCTTTTTTAACAACAGCAGTAAAGTATTCCGTATTGATATTTTCATCCCGCACACCTATAGTTTTAAGGCCTTCTACTACTACTTCCATCATAGGGCCGGGTCCACACGTATAGTATTGAGCCACAGGATAATTAAGTCCCAGTTCTTGTCTAGCCATTTCGGAAACAGTCTCTTTAGTTAAAAACCCTCTGTGGCCCATCCAGACACCCTTTGGATTATCCAGTGTGTATATCACCTTAAAGTTGGCGTGAGCAGCTTCTAAAGCATCTATCTCGTCTTTAAAAATGATACTATCCTCGTCTCTGTTTGCATATACTAAGTAGCACTTACTATTTGGCTCTTCTTTTAGAGCCGTTTTGGCAATACTGATGAGTGGCGTGATACCACTGCCCCCTCCAAAAAGAAAATAGTGATTGCTAGCTACTGGACTTGGGTCCAGAACGAACTTGCCCATAGGAGGCATAATATCCATCATGTCACCCTCTTTCGCGTTTTGGTTGAGGTATGTGCTCATCTTTCCTCCTTCTACTTCTTTTACCGCTATAGTGATTTGCTCACCAGTTACAGGACTAGAAGACATAGAATATGATCTACGCACTTCTTCACCATTTATCATAACGCTAAACGTAAGGTACTGCCCAGCCTTATACTGATACTGAGCAGCCATAAGGCTAGGTACGTCAAAAATGATGCTAACCGCATCTGAAGTTTCTCTATTTATTTTAGCAACGGGTATGGAATAAAATCCTGCAGGCATCTTTATGTATTTTTAATAAGTTGTTCTAATATTTCTACAGCATTAGTAGCTGCACCTTTTCTTAAGTTATCAGCCACCACCCACATGTTTAGTGTTTTTTTCTGCGACTCATCTCTTCGTATTCTTCCTACCATGACTTCATCTCTATTCATGGCATTTATTGGCATCGGGTAACTGTTATTAGCTATGTCATCCACTACTTGTACTCCTTCCGTTTCTCTCAAAATGGTTCGTACACGCTCTATATCAAAGTCCTTCTCAAAGGCTACATTTATAGACTCTGAGTGTCCTCCGACCACTGGTACTCTTACAGCTGTAGCTGTAATTTTCATATTGGGCTTGCCCAGTATCTTCCGTGTTTCATCTACCAGTTTCATCTCCTCTTTGGTGTACCCATTATCTAAGAAAACATCACAATGAGGAATACAGTTCTTATCTATCGGGTGAGCATACACCATGTTTTTAGAAGAACCTGTAGCTCGCTCTTCTTCCATCTGCTGTACTGCGGCTTTACCTGTACCTGTGACAGATTGGTAGGTACTAATTACCAATCTATTAATGCCGTACTCTCGGTCTAACGGGGCTAGTGCCATCACCAGCTGTATAGTAGAACAGTTGGGGTTTGCTATAATTTTATGTGCTTCTGAAATACTACTCTGATTTATCTGTGGTACTACCAGCGGACAGTTATCATCCATACGCCAAGCGGAAGAATTGTCTATAACCACTACACCTTTTTCTGCAAATTTCGGTGCCCACTCTTTTGAAAGTTCACCACCTACTGAGAAAAGTGCAAAGTCAATGTCTTTTTCTAGAGCGTCTTCTAAAAGACAAATGTCATACATCTGTCCACTATATTCCACTTTCTGTCCTAAGCTAGATTTACTCGCTACAGGATAAAGTACTTCTACTACTATGCCACGTTCATGCAGTACCTGAAGCATAGTTCGGCCTACCATCCCCGTAGCACCTACTATGGCTAATTTCATACTGTTTGATGTTCTTTTATTAGGTTTAGCGTTCTTCCTGAATGCTCAGCTTGTGCTCTCATCAATTTTACCATGTCTCCCATAGTGTTTAGATACATGCTTTGAAAACCATCTGACAGTGCTTCTTCAGGATTGTTATGCACTTCTATCATTAGGCCATCCGCTCCTGCGGCTATAGCTGCCAATGATAACGGTGTTACTAAGCTTCGCTGACCGGTGCCTTGACTTGGGTCTGCTATGATAGGCAAATGACTCAACTCTTTTACTAAAGGTATAGCTGCTATGTCCATAGTGTTCCGCACAGATGTGTCGAAGGTACGGATACCTCGTTCACAGAGAATTACATTCTCATTTCCGCCCAGTAATATATATTCTGCTGCTAAGAGCCATTCATTTATAGTACTAGACATTCCTCTTTTTAACAAGATAGGCTTATCTACTTTTCCTAATTCTTTGAGAAACTGGTAGTTCTTAGCATTTCGTGATCCCACTTGTAAGATGTCAGCATACGGATATACTTCTTCTATCAACGTGGTATCCAGAACTTCGGTAACTATTTTTACTCCATAAGTATCAGATGCATTTTTCAGCATTTTCAGACCTTCTTTCTTTAATCCTTGAAACGCGTATGGAGATGTACGAGGCTTAAAGGCTCCACCTCTCATAAATTTTACACCTAACTCAGACAAGCCTTTGGCTATCTCGTTAAGTTGTTCCTCCGACTCCACAGCACATGGTCCTGCAATAAGGCAAAGCTCCTTGGCTCCTATGAGTTCATCACCTACCCTTATTACTGTATTGTGATCACTGTGTTGTCTAGAGACTAATTTCAAATCAGACATTTGTTATTATAAAACGTATTGGTGTTAATTCAGTTTTGTATAGGTAATATAAACTTTTACTTCCTTGGCAGCTACGTCAGTATTTATAACTACTCTGTCCGGTCTTATGGGGGATGCTGTAGGTACACTTAGGAAAAATCCATGAAAGTTATTTTTCTCTGTCGAGTTGTATTCTGTTACTAGTTCTTGTAAATACCTAGTAAACCTAAACTCATACTCACTACTTTCATTTATTAGCAACCCGCCATACCACGAGGAACCAAAATCTATAAAACCTTGACTCTTTGTGGTTGGGTTTCCAGTTACATCTAATGAAGGAATAGATAATATTAGGCTAGGAGGCAACGGATAGCTTTCTCCAGCTACTACTGATTCGTCTATAGCAAACACGATAGATGCTTCATTTATGACTATTTGATCACCTCGCTCTATAAAGCTAGAAATTTCGTCTAAGTCTATTTTTACTTTTGTGCCTCCTAACGATTGTACATACCCTTTGCTATACGTGCCATCCATCATCTGTTGTGTAAGAATCTCTGCTGAGCGAGTAGTTTCGTATGCATTAATACAAACTGAGTTATTTCCCATAGGTATGACCATAGACCCAGTATCTTCTGTAGAATGGTAATACATCTCTAATCCTGAAAGTTCAGAATATGCCTGTACAGCAACTATGGCCCCTTCTCCCGAGATGGAATTATCTCTTGGCACCAGTACTATTCCTTTTAAGTAACTAAGAAAAGTCTCATTGTCTGTAAACTTATCATCACCAGCATCTAGAAGCTCCTGACCAAAACTATTATTTAAAAGTACAGAAAGCTTTGGAGATACAGTGGTAGTGTCATCTCCTACAATTACTTGCTTATTACTTAAGTCAAACTTTCCAACGAACTCTCCTATTTTTTCACCTAGCTGCGGTTTAAATCTGTGTGTATATACTGAATCTATGGAAACACTTTGGTCTAGTTTATAAATATCTATAGCTATTTCACTATTGATATCTCCTAACGTCATAGGTCCAGCGGACAGGTCATAATTCAAATTAAATCGAATAGAGTCTATAGTGTTTCCTGCTAATTCTATTCCTACTTCTTTTAACCGAGGTTGCACTACTAAGCTAGCTTTGGATAAGCCAAAAACCGGATCCTGCACTACTCCAAGTATATTGCTAGGAAGTCTGCTAGTAGGCAAAGAATCACTCTCTACCGTTCTTACCTTACTAGCAAAAAAGGTCGTATCCTTTTCTCCCTTGGAGATTCCATCACCAACTAACTCTAGTCCTACGTTTGTCGACTCCTTTTTGCAGCCCCAAAAAGCAAGCAAAAAGAAAAGGGGCAATAACCCCTTAACTTTATAATTCATTTTGTTTAGTATCACTTATATATTATTCGTTTCCAGCCAGCAGTGAATTATAAAAATTCAAATAATTGTCTGCAATTTGGTCGTTCGTGTGGTTTAGGATAGGCTTCTCAAAAGAAGACAATCTCTGCTCTACTTCAGCGTCTATGCCACTACACCTCACTACAGCATCAGCGTGCTGTATGCCTCCCATGTGCAAGCTAGTGCAGTCTGCTTTAGAAAATGGCTGTAATTCTTCGTCTTCTATAAAGTTAAGACTCGCCTTACGCATAAAGTCTTGACCCAAATCTTCTTTAAAATCATTTTCGTATACAGAGTATATCACTTTTGCATTAGAAAATACCGGCTCATCCTTGTACATTGTTTTTAGATACAGTGGGATAAGGCTTGTCATCCAACCTTGGCAATGTATAATGTCTGGATACCAACCCAATTTCTTTACCGTCTCTAGTGCTCCTTTACAAAAGAAGATAGTTCTCTCATCGTTGTCTGCAAAAAATTCTTCATTCTCATCATTGTATATAAACTTGCGATGAAAAAAATCTTCATTATCCAAGAAATACACTTGCATCTTCGTGTTAGGTATGGACGCTACTTTGATGGTAAGTGGATTATCATTATCATCAATAGTGATATTCATACCAGACAATCGAACTACTTCATGTAATCTGTTTCTTCTTTCGTTTATAACTCCAAAACGTGGAACCAATATGCGAACTTCGTTGTCTTTTTCTTGAATTTTTTGTGGTAAATATCTTGCGATTTCTGCCAATGGAGTGTCACCATCCAAAAACGGTCTCATCTCTGAAGAGATAAATAGAATTTTTTTTCTTTCTTGTGTGTTATCCATGGAACGTTTTATTGTTTTACAATTGCAAAGATACTGCCGTGTGTAACTATAATAATCACGTGGAACTATTGTTTTTTAAGTATTTTTATCGTATATATATGCATATAATAAAAGCCTCTAAGGACCTTTCTAACTTACTAGACTCTATACGTAGAGAAAACCCAAAAGTTACAATCGGGTTTGTTCCCACTATGGGTGCCCTTCATGAAGGGCACTTGTCTCTACTGACAGAAAGTGTATCTAAAACAGATGTAACTGTGTGTAGTATTTTCGTAAATCCAACCCAATTTGGCGAAAAGCAAGACTTAGAAAAATACCCCAAACCAATAGAAAACGATATTAAACTTCTTATTCAAGTAAACTGTGATATTCTATTTCTACCTGGATATGACCAAGTATACCCTAGCACGTACACACATCAAAAATTTGAATTAAAAGATCTAGACCACAAAGTAGAAGGTGCTAGTCGCCCTGGTCATTTTCAAGGAGTTTGCAATGTCCTCTTTAGATTTTTTGAAATTATAAAGCCCAATTTCGCTTTCTTTGGCCAGAAGGACTTTCAACAGACGGTAGTTGCCAAACGGCTAACACAGCTTATGGAGCAAGCGCCTCACATAATGGTGACTCCCATCAAAAGAGAGGCTCACGGGCTCGCTATGAGCTCTAGAAACATTAGATTATCTGACAAAGGAAAAATGAATGCCGCGTTTATTTATCGGGCTCTTCATCAACTTAAGGAAGACACAGCAGAAATGAACTTGGCAGATGCTCTGCAAAAGGCCAAGCAGTTCATAGGTGCTCAGAAGGGGGCAGAAATAGACTACTTATTGGCAATAGACACTGTAACGCTGGATGAAGTAAACAGCATAGACGAGGCACAAGGGATAGCCGTGGTGACAGTAATAGAATACGAAGGTGTAAGACTACTGGATAATATTATACTGAAATAGCCGGAAACAAGGTCACTTCTACTCATCAAAAAAAACTACGTCAGCCGACGGATATGAGCCCTTACTAGCTATATAGATTCTTAATGTAATCCCTTAAATATGCTCTTCCTCTGGAGGATTTTAGCTCCTTCTCTCGTTTCATTGCCAAACTCTTTGATTCTAATTCTTCGGTATAAGCAACTACCCAAGGTCTATATCTTAACGTATACCCCTTTGTTGCCAAGCTATTGTGAGAGTGAAACCTTGATATTAAGTCTGAGGTGTAGCCCACATAAATCTTATCGTACTTTGTAGAATAAAGACAATATACCGTGTAGTTCATTTTCATATAACAAAAAAAACAGCCTTAGACTATCTGTCTAAGGCTGTAATCTAGTTGCGGGAATAGGACTCGAACCTATGACCTTCGGGTTATGAGCCCGACGAGCTACCACTGCTCCATCCCGCGATAATTGACTGCAAAGATAAGTCTATTATTTATCCCCACCAAGCATTACTCCAAGTATTCCAAATAAGTTGTGAAATCTCCTTTTATAAAACAAAAAGGGCGTCCTCAAATGAGGAAGCCCTTTAATATTATAAAGTTGTTTGGTCTATTTATTAACTACAAACCTAGATACACCAGTGTTTTCACCTGCATATAGTTTTACTATGTATGTTCCGTTGTTAAGCTCAGCTACAGAAAGGCTATTATTAGTAAGAGTACCCTCAGATACTTTACCACCTAGTATGTTGTATACAACATACGTATTCCATTTTTGAGCACCTATTACTGTAAGGTTATTGCTCACTGGGTTAGGATATACTCTAGCGTCTACAGTTACTTCTTTTACGCCTGCGGTGAACACCCACTTAGTAATATCAGTAGAATCTCTTGGGAATAATTGATACCCACCTTCGTAAGGAGCATCAAATTCGAATTGTCCACCAAGACCTACTATATTCATAGTGTCATTCTCAATAGTCTTTCCTGCTATACCTTTAGTATCGCTGTCTATTCTCAAGGTCATTGTATCTACACCATTAGTAACATCAATATTGCCATTACTTGGCCAAACTGTCTCTGTATCGTCAGCCAACCAAACTTTAGTCAACATAACAAAATCCGACTCCGTATCTTCAGATAAAGAAGTAACATCTGTTGGATCTTTGATTTCATTTCCAGTACTAACTACAGTTATAGAATCAGCAATAATCTGAGTTAGACCACGGAAGAAACCTAAGGGGCCTTTTACCGTAACTTCGTCTCCTTCTTTAACTACATAATCTAAAGAAGTCTCAGTGTATACACCAACTCCGTCAGTAGCATCTATTAGTGTAAACTGAGTTCTTGTTGCTGAGCCTTGAAAATCTATTCCATAAACAATACCCGTTACTTCATAAAGTGTATCTAAGTTTACTGGAGAGAAGTCTGCATCTAAGCCTACAATATCAGCAATATCTGCCACATTATAAACTAAAGTAGGCTCTTTCCATAGGTACATATTATCTATGAAGATAGTTCCTGCACCTCTGCTAGCTCCTATGTTGTCAAATTTTAACTGCCATATATCAGCCATTGATAGACCTTGACTTGTAAAGTCAGATAAAGGTATGTCAATAGAATTCCACTGTCCAGCCGTTAAAACATTATTTACAGATCTCTCTCCTGTTGCTCTGCTAATTGGAAATATTAAAACACTATCAACATCGGCAGTCCAAATATCAATGTGTAACATCTCCATTGAAGATGCATCTATCTCGCTTGCATCAAAATCAATACCTTGGTAATTTAATGCAGCGTATTTAATCATACTGTCTGTTCCAATTTCGAAGATATTGTACTGAGTGCTTTGTCCCCAGTTTGGGTAGTAGTTTATATTTGTTGGGTTTGTGTAAGACTGACTATATATAGAAATTACATCTTTGGCGTCAGCAGTAGGATCTGCTGCAGCTGTAGCTGGCTCAGTTAATGGACCACAGGCAGAATTGTGAACACCTATGTTTGACCAATCATTTTTAGGAAGAATATCCCATCCCATAATTGATGTGCTTGCCCAAGCTGTGTCTGGACCCTCTATTGTAAATTTTCTAACT
>CAWVTM010000050.1:0-12405 GCA_963933305.1 uncultured bacterium | reverse complement strand
CTTGTAGTACGTGACCTCTATTGGCTATTACCTCATTCACATTCATATTGCTCTGCGTACCAGAGCCTGTCTGCCATACAACTAGTGGGAACTGATCATCCAGCTTACCATCAATTATTTCATCACAAACATCAGAAATAAGGTCTGCTTTTTCTTGAGAGAGCACGCCTAGTTCAGCATTAGTCATGGCTGCACATTTCTTTAGTACACCGAATGCCTTGATGATTTCTATTGGCATCTTTTGGCTGCCTATTTTGAAGTTTTCTAAAGACCTCTGAGTCTGTGCTGCCCAATACTTATCTGCGGGTACTTGCACCTCTCCTATGCTGTCTTGCTCTATTCTATATTCCATGATGTGTATTCTAAAGTATGCAAATGTAGATTATTCGCAAATCTTTCGGGTAAACATCCGCAGCAATCCCATAATTTTGCTGTAAATTATTTTAAATAGTATTAACAAATGAAAAATATCGTACTAACCGTACTCTCTATAGTATTTGTATTTAGCATATCTACAGCAGAGGCACAGTCACTTAGCAAAAAGGAAAGAAGGGCTCTCAAAAAAGAGATAAAGACATACAAGAAAAATCCTGAAAAATGGGTTAAAATGCAGAATCAGCATATCGCTCAAATAACTGAACTCTCTGGTGAAGTGGCTACCCTAAACGCCAAGCTAGCCGAGATAGAAAAACTAAGAGCAGAAAAAATGGATTTAGCAGATAAGCTAGCCGCTCTAGAAGCTCAATATGCTAAACTTAAGCGTTCTATGCCATCTACCCAAGTACCAATGGGTATTGTTTATCAGGTACAGATGGGATATTACCAGTACCTTGACCTCGTGTCATTTAATGAAAAACTTAAAACCATAAAGGCGGAAGAAGTAGATGGTGCTAAAAGGTATGTGATAGGTCACTTTGAAAATGTGATGGATGCTATCCAGTTTAGCAATGACATTAAGAAATTAGGGATAAAGGATGCTTTTGTATCTCAATATGAAGATGGTGTGCGAAACATGACCTTTGATGCCTTAGAAGAGATTAGTCAATAATACTGATTAAATACTAACACTAGATGAAGCCTTTCTGCAAAAGCAGAAGGGCTTTTTTATTTGCGTTTTTTGTAAACAGGCACGGTACTACAAGGTTCGCCAAACATCAGGGACTTAGCCAATGGTACTAGCTTACTCGTAAGAGCTACATACGCGTGGTTACTCATTTCTCTATCACCACACCCCTTTATAACTACACGTTTATCTTCATACTGATTAATGTCTAAAGCTACCAGTGCTCTCTCTACTACTAGCGCATTCAGATTTTCTGGAGTGGTAAAAAAGACATTAGCGGTAGCATCTCTGAGTGCCGAGGATATGAGCATGTAGCCCCAAGTAGGTACCACTGCATCTGTGGAGCAGTATAGAGCTACATCCATATTGGTGTACGCCGTCCAGTCATTTTCTTTTATCCAAGCTCTGAAATCTTTTTCCTTTAGCATCAAGCCATGGAATAGCTGCTCCTTAATATCAATATACGCCTCTTCTCGAGCAGGAATAACATCCTCTAAGTCTATGGTTACTATACCGCTTTGAGCTACTTTATTTACTATTCCGATGTCTGCCATTACACTCCTACCGTACTAATCTTTATGGCATTTGTTTTTCTGTTTTCGATTACTGGCATAGCGGCTGTATTGATGACTACATCTCCATCTTTTAGAAAACCTTTCGCTTTTAGCTCATCTATCACATCACTTATAGTCTCATCCGTATTCGTTTTTTTGTCATAGAAAAATGCTCTTACATTCCACACTAAACTTAGTCTTGTGAGCAATCTTTTATTCGCTGTAAAAATAAATACATCACAATTTGGTCGGCCACTTGCTATTTTGTAGGCGGTATACCCGCTTTGTGTCATACTGATAATAGCATTGGCACTTATTCCCTCACTCATACTTACGGTGGCATAGCATATCCTATCGCTTATAAATGAAGGAGATAATGGATCTGGTTTCTGAAATTTGTTGTAAACATTCCATCCTTGCTCAGTACTGCCTAATATGCGTTCTACTGCCTGAACAGCCTTCAACGGATAATCTCCCACAGAAGTTTCAGCACTTAGCATCACAGCGTCAGCTCCGTCCATTACAGCGTTAGCCACATCGTTAGCCTCTGCCCTGGTAGGTGTGGGTGAAGTTATCATACTCTCCATCATCTGTGTAGCTATTATCACAGGTTTTGACGCAGCTATGCATTTGGTTACGATACGCTTTTGGATCACAGGGACCTGTTCCATGGGCATTTCTACACCTAGGTCTCCACGTGCTACCATTATAGCATCAGTTACTGCTATTATCCCATCTATATTTTCTACGGCTTGAGGCTTTTCAATCTTAGCTACTATGTGTGCGTGACAATTGTTCTCTTTCAAAATCTCACGTAGCTCTATAATATCCTTTTCTTCTCGCACGAACGATAATGCTACCCAATCAAAATCATGCTTAATTATGAACTCTAGGTCTTTTCTGTCTTTAGGAGTGAGACTCCCAACAGACATGTCTGAGGAGGGTAAATTAAACCCTTTGTTAGAACTCAAGTAACCCCCATTTATAACCACGGCTTCTACGGTACTATCATCTATTCTTTTTGAGAACTCTAGCTCCAGCTTACCATCGTCCAGAAGAACTCGCTCACCTACTTTCACATCTCTAGCCAGTGTGGAGTATTTCACATAAATGGTAGTACCTGAGCTTATTGTAGCTTCCGTAGTCAGGGTCATAGTAGCACCTTCTTCCAGCAGCATACTATTATTTTCTACTTCGCCTATTCTCAGTTTAGGGCCTTGTAAATCACCTAATATTGCTACGTTAGTACCTAGCTCTCTGTTTGCCTCACGTATGTTATTAATTACTTCTAAATGTGTGCCCCAATCTCCATGCGAAAAGTTCACTCTACAAACATCAACACCCGCTTTGATTATTTTCTTTAGCATCGGTACGCTAGAGGTCGCCGGACCCATAGTCGCTATTATCTTTGTTTTATTGTACTTTATACTTTGACTCATAATAGTTGTGTAAAATTTAATATTTCCTTTTGATTAGGTTTCGTAAGTGCAAAACAAATCGATATCTCCATAAGTTTACTAATTATCGTAGGTATTTCTTTATTAATTTCATCCTCCGTCAGACTGCAAATAAGATAGTCTACAGTGTTGTATTTTGGGTAAAAATAGGAGTTACTCTCCTTATTTTTAATAATCAACACCTTCGAAAGGTCGTCTAAAAATGTCAAATGGTACGCTCCATAGCTGCTTTCCTTATCATATGAAGAAACTTCTGGTTCATACACGACATCAAAATAGTGACTAGAACTGAGTATATATCCGAGTCTCAAATGTCTTACAGGTGTAGATATACCGTACACCTCGGGGTATTCCAGTATCAATTCGTTTGATGAAAAAAGTGATTGCACGAGTATGAATTATTTAAATCAATCCGTTTATTTACAAATTAATTTTGTTGTTTTTATCGAAAAAATTGTTCTTTGCGGTAGAATACAAAAATAAATCAATATGTCTGAAATAGCTGAAAAAGTAACATCAATAATCGTAGATAAGTTAGGTGTTGAAGAATCTGAAGTAACTCACGAAGCAAGCTTCACTAATGACCTTGGTGCTGACTCTCTGGATACTGTAGAATTAATAATGGAATTTGAAAAAGAATTCAACATTGCCATCCCAGATGAGCAAGCTGAAAAAATAGGAACTGTAGGAGATGCAGTTACTTACATCACCGAAAACGCAGGTTAATTCTTAACCAAACCGATATGCAACTCAAGCGAGTAGTGGTAACCGGTATTGGTGCGCTCACGCCACTCGGAAATGATGCCCAATCTTACTGGGAAGCCTTATCCAGTGGGAAAAGTGGTGCTGCACCTATAACACGTTTTGATGCTGAAAAGTTCAAAACTAAATTCGCGTGCGAAATTAAAAATTTCGATATCCTAAATCACCTAGACCGCAAAGAGGCCCGCAAAATGGATCCCTTTACCCAATATGCTATGGTGGTAGCGGATGAAGCTGTACGTGATTCCGGCATTATGGATATAGATTTTGTTCCAGAAGACATAGGAGTAATCTGGGCATCAGGTATCGGAGGACTTAGCTCACTTGAGAAAGAAATAAGGGATTATACGCTCGGAGACGGAACTCCTAGATTTAATCCCTTTTTTATACCTAAAATGATAGGTGATATAGCTCCAGGCTATATATCTATAAAGTACGGCTTTAGAGGACCAAACTTTGGCACTATTTCAGCTTGTGCTTCTTCTAATAATTCCATCATAGATTCTTACAACTATATTCGTTTGGGCATGGTAAAAGCTGTAGTGACAGGGGGCTCTGAAGCTTGTGTCACACCATCAGCCGTAGGAGGATTTAATAGTATGAAAGCCCTTTCTGAAAGAAATGACTCTCCAGCTACTGCATCAAGACCATTTGACGCAGACAGAGATGGTTTCGTTTTGGGAGAAGGTGCTGCTTCACTTATACTGGAGGAGTACGAACACGCTAAAGCACGTGGTGCTAAGATATATGGCGAGATTCTAGGTGGCGGCATGACTGCAGATGCACACCACATTACAGCCCCCCATCCAGAAGGTCTTGGAGCACTTAATGTTATGAAACGAGCGTTGAAGGATGCTAATCTTCAACCCAGCGATATCGACTATGTAAATGTACATGGCACATCTACTCCACTAGGTGACATCAGTGAAACCAAAGCAATCCGTGGAGTATTTGGTGATGATGCTTATAACTTGAATATCAGCTCTACAAAAAGCATGACTGGACACCTGCTCGGTGCAGCAGGAGCTGTAGAGGCTCTAGCTTGCCTTTTAGCTATAAATAAAGGTATAGTTCCTCCTACCATCAATCATTTTACAGATGATGAGCAATTTGACTCTAAGCTAAATTTCACATTTAATGTTTCTCAAAATCGAGAAGTGAAGTACGCTCTAAGCAATACTTTTGGTTTTGGCGGTCACAATGCGTCTATAGTTATGGGGAAGTGTGAGTAATGACTGTGCTTCACAGTTTTTCAAAATTCTACTACCTCTACTTCTCTAAACATTCGAAATCTTATAAAAAACTGGTTCAAATTTTGGGCTACTGCCCACACAATATCAGGCTCTATCAACAAGCATTTCTGCACAACAGTCACTCAGCAAACATCCCTGGAATAAAAAATAGTGCTAACAACGAGCGACTAGAATATCTAGGAGATGCCGTACTAGATCTGATCATAGCAGAATTGCTATTTAAAAAATTCCCGTTTAAAGGAGAGGGTTTTCTTACAGAAATGAGAAGCAAATCTGTAAGTCGTAAAATGCTAAGCACAATAGCCTTTAGTATGGGCCTACAAGATCATCTAGTCTACAGCAAATCTATCAGTAAAAATCAAGCAGCTGTGCAAGGCATGGCAGGTAACGCTTTAGAAGCACTAATAGGAGCAGTGTATCTTGACGGAGGTTACACCTTTGCTAAACGATTCGTAAAACAAAAAATAGTAAATCCTTACTTAGACTTTGATGAATTAAAAGACATCACAGTCAACTTTAAAAGTCTGCTAAATCAGTACGCCCAAAAAGAGAAGAAAGAATTGGACTTCAAAGTGCTAAATCCAGAATCAGAGAAAAAAATCAAAACCTATTCTATAGCAGTATGCCTAGACGGTGTTGAAATCTCTACCGCAAGAGGAAAGTCTAAAAAAGTAGCTGAGCAGATAGCAAGCGAAAAAGCCTGCGTAATTCTCAAACTTATTCCGAAAGCGATTTAGGCCTTACCTTTTACTAATTCTAGCCTGCTTTGAATTTCTGATAACCCAAATAGTGCTAACATTTCAAAAATAGGTGGACCACCTGCTTGACCACTAACCACCCATCTTAAAGGCTGCATCAAACTACCTTTACTGACACCTACTTCCTCTGTGTAGGTATTTAGATACTCTTCCATAACTAAAGCAGTAGTATGTCTCTGATTTACTAATCCATTTACATATCCTGTAATATGAGCTTCAACTTCAGTATTCCATTTCTTTTTTTGCACTTTTTCATCGTATGTCGCTGGATTCTCAAAGAAATACTGCCCCATAGGAAGTATCTCCATGGCAAAACTTACTTTCTCTTTTAACATTTCGAGTACTTGTGCGATATATTCTTCCCCTTTTGCTAAGTGCATAGGCTCTATCTGACCATCTACCATCTTTCGCAGTTCAGATGCTGGTGCTTTCATCAGAAACTGATGATTATACCATTTCGCTTTGTCCATATCAAACTTAGCACCACTCTTAGACACTCGCTCTAAGCTAAACGCGGCTATAAGTTCTTTGATATTAAAAATCTCTTGGTTATCAGATGGATGCCATCCTAGCATAGCTAACATATTAATTACTGCTTCTGGCATATATCCACCCTCTCTGTACCCTGAACTGATCTCGCCTTCTGGTGATATCCACTCTAGCGGGAATACAGGGAATCCTAATCTATCACCATCTCTTTTACTCAGCTTACCTTTTCCGTCAGGCTTTAGTAACAATGGTAGGTGGGCAAACTGCGGCATAGTATCTTCCCATCCCAAGTACCTATAAAGCATTACATGCAATGGTGCAGATGGCAACCACTCTTCCCCACGGATAACATGACTTATATTCATCAAGTGATCATCCACAATATTCGCTAAGTGATAAGTAGGAAGTCCATCCTCTTTTAGCAATACTTTATCATCTAACTGGCTACTATTAAATACTATCCAGCCCCTTATATGGTCTTCGAAGCGTATTTCTTCATTACGGGGTAATTTGATTCGTACTATGTATTTGTCACCTCTGCCTAGTCGTTCATTTACGTCATCTTCACTGAGAGTTAGAGAGTTTTTCATACTCATACGGGATGTAGCATCATACTTAGCACCCATATTATTAGCCTCTAGTTTAGCTCTCATCTCATTGAGCTCATCAGGCGTATCAAAAGCGTAGTATGCATACCCATCACTTATCAACTGATCTGCATAAGCAGCATACTTGTCCATACGCTCACTCTGTTTATAAGGTCCATACTCGCCACCTTCTGCTACACCTTCATCTATTTCCATACCTAACCAAGCTAGGCTTTTATTGACATACTCCTCCGCCCCTTCTACAAAACGCTTTTGATCTGTATCT
This sequence comes from uncultured bacterium, assembly GCA_963933305.1. Lineage (GTDB taxonomy): Bacteria > Bacteroidota > Bacteroidia > NS11-12g > UBA9320 > UBA9320. The sequence continues at coordinate 5,196 of CAWVTM010000050.1, read as the reverse complement.
TCTATTCTTAGCAGAAATTTACCATTATGTTGCCTAGCGAATAAATAGTTATATAAAGCAGTACGCACCCCTCCTATGTGTAATGGTCCTGTAGGACTAGGTGCAAAACGCACTCTTACTTCTCTCTTACTCATTTCTGTAATGTTATGTTGGCAAAGATAGACTCATTTGACGTACTGCCATAAGCTACTTTTTTGAATATTTAATGAAACACTCAAGTGTGATTCCAAAAGCAAAAATTAAAGACACTCGATCTTTTGACGTAGGGGGTCTGAAGGCTTGCACCACAGAAGCTGACGAAGAATACGCCGTAACCAAGTATATAGATACGAATGAAACTACCCGTCACGTGGAATAAGGTGTCTTAGTTACGAAATACATCCGTTTTTAGGTAAGACCAACTGATCTGATTACGAACTACACTTTTTTAAACCACTCTTAGCTCGCTGTTCTATAGACTCAGTATATTCCTTATTTTTCTTAAAACTTAAAGCCCGATTATAAAACTTACAAGCCTTTACGACATCATTTACGTTCAAGTAATAATCCCCTAAAAATATAGCCGCATAAGCACCATAATACTCATCACTACTAATAGCAAATAAAGTGCAAGCCTCGTAAAACTTAAGTGCTAGATTAATTGTGCCTTGTTTTTCTAAAATATGCCCTTTCCTATAGCAATACTCTGCTTTAAGATCTAGTGTGGTTAAACTATTTACATTGATGACAGATATAGCAGCTGATGCTAAATCAACATACCCTCCATCATAGTATAACCGAGTACTTAATAGATCACTGTTTGGCAATTGCTTTTTACCAAAACGCTCTGCTTGCTTATCGTCTTCATTAATCGTATACCCGTTATTTAGTATTGCTGCTTTATATTGCTTAGCTTTAATGTGATTACCCATTACCAAGTAGTACCAGCACATACGTTTTAAATTACTCTTTACGTAATTTATCCCTTTGAAATTTGCATTAAACGTAGCTAAATGCAAAATAGCAGTAGAATCCTGCTTGTTAAGCTTTGCTGTTCCAAGTAAATGTTCCAATAGGTAAAACTCTACATATTCCAAACCCAAGGGTCTGCTTTGTAGTGTATTTATAGCAGATTCGTTTTTATTAAGTTTTAAGGCCAAGTTACTCCTAAAGAAGCAACTTGCTAGATTTGTACGGTAGTCCATTGTAGCCTTGAGCATCTCTGACCAAGCTGTAATTCGCTGATTAGCTACATGCATCAGTGAAAAAGCATATAGGTAATGTGTTTCTTTGGCTAATCCTCCTATAAAACCGGTATCTGACCTATGTGCACTTAGTTCTTTAAGCAAAGTCATTCCTCCTTTGAGATCACCCCTTATCCCGAGCATACGTATCACCCATCTATAGTTATCTGGCACCGTAGAGAGATATACCTGCAAAATTCCACGAGTTTTGTTGTTAGGTAAAAAATTAGGGAAAAGTTTATGATTAGATTCTATGAGCGAGTATGCTTTATTCACATCTCGTGCAGCACTATAGAGCTCATTATGCTTCGCTTTTAAGGTCGCTGACTGAAAGTATAATTCACTCAGCAAAAACCTTTTATGAGGTAACGTATCATTCAGCAATTCAAAATGACTAATAGCTGATTCTCTGACTTCCTGATATGCTTTAAAGTCGGAGGACTCTTCTGATACAAACGCCTTCAGATACGCGTTAGAATGCAATAAATACAGAACGGCACTATTGTCTGAAGAATATATGCCTTCAGTTTTTAGTATGTCCGCAGCAATGCTGAGCCTAAGCTCCAGGTTATATTTTTGTGCTTTTACGAGATTTGGTGTAAACTCAAAGAAATGCACTCCTGAGCTCTGTAATGAAAAGAGGCCAAATAATAAAAAAGATAGTATTCGAAAGAAGTTACTTCTTACGTACTGCTCTTCTTTTAGGTTTAACTTCTTCTTCCACATGATCTTCTATACCAGCCATACGAGCGTCTATTTGAATACGTCCACAAGCTTCGCAAATTACAATTTTTTTAGATTGTCGTATATCGGACTGTAACTGAGGTGGTACTTTAGCAAAACATCCACCACACGCAGCTCTAAGTATAGGAGCCACAGCTATCCCATTTCTAAAGTTATGTCTGATTCTATCGTAAGCCTTTATAAGTTTCTCATCTATAGTATCAAGTGCACTTTCACGTTCAGTCTGAATAGAATTTTCTTCTTTCTCAGTCTCTTCTGTGATTTCTTTTAGTTCATTTTTTTTGTTCTCTAGATCTTTATCACGTTCGTCTAGACGAGTTTGAACTTCACCGATTAACTCTTCCTTGAGTTTAATAGAGCGATCTACCTCGCCTATTTTTTTTTCTGCTGCTTGAATAGTAAGATCTTGTATCTCTACTTCTTTATTCAATGCATCAAACTCACGGTTATTTTTCACATTTTCTAATTGAGCTTTATACTTTCGTATTAGCTCAGTAGAAGTTCTAATCTGCTCTTTATTAGCAACTATCTGCTCATTAAAGGTCTCTATCTCGGTATTGAAATTCGCTAATCTAGTATTAAGACCGATGAGCTCATCTTCTAAGTCAGAAACTTCCATAGGTAGCTCGCCTCTCACAGCTCTAAGCTGGTCTAAGCGGGTATCTATAGTTTGAAGTTTGTAAAGTTGCTCGAGTTTCTGCTCTATTGTTTTTGCTGCCATTTATATGAAATAGTTAACCGGATTGGTGTTGACCTTTGTTTTAAGGATTGCAAAGGTACTAAACTTTTTACTCAAAATGTCAAACAATAGGTCGATTGTGAACTTTTCGCTTTCGTAATGTCCGATGTCACAAATCATAATGTTGTTCTCCGCATCAAAAAACTCGTGATATTTAAAATCTGAGGTCACATAAACATCTGCTTTACAGAATTTTGCGTTTCCTAGTAAAAACTGCCCTGAGCCTCCGCATACAGCGACTCTATTAATTGGTTTATCCCACGACGTATGTTTGATAACTTTCAGCTTCATGGAGGATTTTAAATGCTCAAGAAATTCACTTGGACTCATAACTTTCACCAATTCTCCTAACATGCCACTACCTATATTCTTATCTTGGTTTAATGTAGGGTACAACTCATACGCTACTTCTTCGTATGGGTGGGCTTCATTTAAAGCACTCAGGACACCATCAATTTGTGGCTTACAGAAGATGACTTCGATTTTAACTTCGATTTCTGAATGTCGTTTTCCTATTTGGCCCAATACAGGGTTAGAACCTACCCCAGCTTTGAAGGTTCCACTACCTATAGTAGTAAATGAACACTCACTATAGTTACTAATATGCCCGGCTCCCGAGGCAAATAGAGCTTCTTTTATTTCTTCTTCATTTTTAGTAGGACAGTAAGTGACTAGCTTTAAGAGTTCACCTGACTTAGGAGATAGTATTTTAGTATTGATAAGTCCCAGTTTATCAGCAATCTTACTGTTCACACCATTTGCATAGACATTGTCCAAGTTTGTATGAATAGCATAAATGGCGATATCATTTTTTATAGCCAATTGAACTGTGCGTTGCACATAGTTAGCATTGTTAAACCGCTTTAATCCACTAAAAACAATAGGATGATGCGCTACTATAAGATTACATTTCTTCTCAATAGCTTCGTTCACTGTAGCCTCTATACAGTCTAAACTGATGAGCACTCCGCTCACTTCCGTGCTTTTCTCTCCTACTAGTAGTCCACTATTATCATAGCTTTCTTGTAAGCTAGCTGGAGCTATACTTTCTAAATGGTCTATTACCTCTGCTATTCGCATAGGACGAAGATAGGTAGGTTGGTTTATTAATGGGTCGTTTGGTTATATTTGGGTTATCATATGAGTTGCCAACAAATTAGAAAATTTCAAATGAAATCAAGCAATTTAATTGACCAAAAGCTATACAATTACAAAAAAATGAAATCAAGCAATTAGACTGCCTTAAAATCACCAACAGAGCGTTTTAAACGAATATATAAATAGCTTTAGCAAGAGTATTCTTCCCTTTATTCCCTCGAATAATTCTCCAGTATTAATCATTTATTTAAAAAACATTTTGACAATAAAGCTAGCCTTTTCTAATTCCCATGAACTTGACGCAATACTACAGCTTACGGAATATAAGTATCCAGGACACGAGCCATATAAATGGAAATCGTTCCATCGTAGACAATATAAATGCGAACAATAAACTGATCTTCACCTTTCTTTGCACTCTATCAAAAATTTGCAAACAATAGTACTCGCACCATTATCTGCCATCTACTGGCTGATAGCATCTGTGCGTAATTGGTGCTATGACATTGGGATTCTAGAGTCAACATCATTTGACATCCCCATAATATCTGTAGGTAACCTTACAGTAGGCGGAAGTGGTAAAACTCCTATGGTAGAATATCTAATAAGAAATTTACAAGATGAATACACCGTTGCCACGCTGAGCCGCGGGTATGGGCGAAAGACAAAAGGTTTTCGCTGGGTAGAGATAAATCATTCTTTCAAGGAAACAGGAGACGAGCCACTTCAAATAAAAACGAAATTTGAGCATATTGCCGTGGCTGTATCCGAAGATAGAGTGGCTGGAGTAAAGCGGATTTTAGCGGAGCGGCCAGAAATAAACCTAATTTTACTTGATGATGCATTCCAACATAGAGCTATAAAACCAAGTATACAATTACTGCTGAGCACCTATTCTAAACCTTTCTATAAAGACTGGTTGATGCCAAGCGGAAGGCTACGCGAGTCTAGAGCTGGTGCTAAACGAGCAGATGCAATTATTTTTACAAAATGTCCTGATAGCTTCAGACAGCTAAATTGGGCTGATAAAGTTGTTTTTCACTCTAAAATTTCTTACCAAAAACCAGAAATCGAAGGACCTGTTTACGGATTTAGCGGATTAGCAAATAATACCCCGTTTGAAAAACACCTAGCAAACTCATATGATCTGATAGGTTTTAAAGGCTTTTCTGATCACCACAGCTTCACACAGAGTGAGTTAGGCAATTTATTTAAAGTGGCAAAAGGGGCTACCGTAGTCTGCACAGAAAAAGATTGGATAAAAATTAAAGACCTGAGCGGCAGTGAGAATGCAAGACACGTTACTATTGCCTATAAAATAGAAGGAAAACAAGACATCCTAATTTGGATTAAGCAACAACTATCTTGAAAGCAAAAAAACACTTCGGACAA
>CAWVTM010000049.1:0-12603 GCA_963933305.1 uncultured bacterium | reverse complement strand
CGTATAAATAAATTGAGTTTATCGAAGGTTTGTAAAGGCGAAAAATCATTGCATAACCTGAGCTATGGTATTATTTTTAAAAGAATAGAAATCGAGTGAAAACAATTTATATGCGACAATTGAAAGCTATTTTGGTATTATATCCCTTTCTCTATAAACTCCTTCTTACATCGGAGTATCTCAAAGTACAGCTCTAAGGCATCTACCGCTTCTATATAGCTGGGATGGAAAGCGCAAAATTTCTGAAATTTCTCTAACTCATCTGTATCATAGCTAGTGAGCATTTTCACTATAAGATTATCATACTTCTTTCCTGCCTCTTTATTCTGTCTGTCTCGTTCTATAAGCCGTGCATACTCTATCCGCTCCTTACCTCTTTTACTAAACCTGTCATATAAATAAGTGATAGGACTGCCTAGCACAGCCCCCCCTTGTGCACTCCTGTCTAGTCCTATGAGTTCTTCTTTTAATTCTGAAATACGAAGCTTCTCACGTACTTTTTGTTCATCAGACTTACCTAAGCTATTGGAGACAAATTTCTGATCAAATAAGGCACGTCCACCTAAGACAGAGAAAGTCACTTCTCGCAGGTCATAGGTCTTGGGCTGCAAGTAAAAAACAAAGGCCATGGAGTCCCTTTCTTTGAAATCCACCGTTTTTATAACGAGCGTATCGTACACCAAATGTGAAATAGTCAATACATCATCTCCGTCTATAGGTATAGTAACATAGCCATCTATATTAGTCAGTTTTACTAGCCCTGCACTATTACTCACCTTAGCATACAGCACTTCCTCTCCATTTTGCAATGACTTGAAACGGGCAGTAAATGAAGTAACTTGGGCATTCAGTCCTAGCACTACACATACCAAAAGTAATGTGTGATAAATTCTCATCAATCTTCTTTTCAACTCTTAAACGCACAAAGCAAACGAATAGTTACCTTACTTACGCAATAATTATGCGAAGAATACATATAATTCTATAGATACTCCTTATATGTACTGGAGCTATGGCTCAAGATACAAGTACACCGCATTAGCCCTAAAATGGCTACTTAAACTAAACACAATCCCGCTATTGGTGACTATTGCCTCGCTGTGACAGACTTCCCGCATGATAGAGACGCGGAATAATACGTACTTTTCTTAAAAGCTATGTTACTTCTATGCGGGTAGATATCCTAATCCTCTACGCAAGATCTTATGTTAACTCAGTCCATCAAAGAAAAGGCAGTACCATTCATTTTAAAATTCTACAAAATCAAAAAGACAGACCCTCGGTTCCTCAAGGATAAAAGTAGTAGCTTGAGGGTATAAAATGAAACATAATAGCAAAAAATTTATACCATAAGAATACAATAGTGAGCAACTCAGATATATTAAAATCTTACCTTCGTATCCTTGGCAAAACCGAATATAATAGCACCTATCACCGATAGGCTCAAAATACTTCCAAACGCACCAGGAGTGTATAAGTATTTTGATAAAAATGGAGGACTCCTATACATAGGTAAAGCAAAAGATCTCAGTAAGCGAGTAAACTCTTATTTCAATAAAAAACATTACGAAAACCACAAGACCAAGGTATTAGTAAGTAAAATATGGGATGTAAATGTCACTGTAGTACCTACAGAGATGGATGCTCTTTTACTAGAGAACAGTCTAATTAAGGAGTTTCAACCGAAGTATAACATCGCTCTAAAAGATGACAAGACTTTTCCGTTAATTAAGATTACCAGAGACCGGTTCCCGAAGGTATTTCCTACAAGAAACCCCATAAAAGATGGAAGTAAATACTTTGGACCCTATGCTAATGTGAGGCTGATGAAGATAGTACTGGAATTGTGCAAGAAAATCTATCCCACCAGAAACTGCACTTATACTCTTTCTGAAAAAAATATAGCCGCACGAAAATTTAAAGTATGTCTGGAGTATCAGATAGGCAACTGCAAAGGTGCCTGCGAAGGCCTAGAGTCTGAAGAAGAATACCAAGAGAGTATCCAAGGAATAAAAAATATACTCCGAGGAAACCTAAAAGAAGTAAAAGACCATCTAAAATATAAGATGGAGCGTGCAGCTGCTGACTGGCAATATGAGGAAGCCGCCAAGTATAAGACTAAGCTAGAAGTATTGGATAAGTATCAGACACGGAGCACCGTAGTAAATCCTCGCATAAACGATGTAGATGTGCTCAACATAGCTCAAAATGAACGCTATGCATACATTAATTACCTGCGTATATCTGGTGGGATCATCATACAGTCCCGTAACCTGGAAATGAAAAAAAAGCTGGATGAAAGCACAGAAAACTTACTAGAAATAGCTTACGGAGAAGTACGCAAGCTCAATAAAGGTACAGAGACAGAAGAAATAATAGTACCTACTAGAATGCCACTAGAAGGAAACTTCATAGTGCCAATAAGTGGTGACAAAAAAAAACTCCTGCAACTGAGCTACAGAAATGCTCAACTCTATATGCAAGAGAAGACAAACCAATACGAAAAGCTAGATCCCGAACTTAAAGTAGAACGTCTGATGATAAAGATAAAGACAGATCTCAGACTCAAAGATTTGCCTGTTCATATGGAATGTTTTGATAATTCTAACATACAAGGAGCTTTCCCAGTAAGTGCGTGCGTGGTGTTTCGCAATGGAAAGCCAAGTAAAAAAGACTACCGTCATTTTAATATAAAAACCGTAGAAGGTCCAGATGATTTTGCGAGTATGTACGAAGCACTTACCCGCAGGTATAAAAGGATGATAGAGGAGAAGCAACCCTTCCCGCAACTCATAGTGATAGACGGTGGAAAAGGCCAACTAAGTAGCTCTGTAAAAGCACTAAAAGACCTCGGCATCTATGGTCAAATAGCCATAGTAGGCATAGCCAAAAGATTAGAAGAAATATACTACCCTGGAGATAGTATGCCACTCTATATAGATAAGAAATCTGAGTCACTCAGAGTGATTCAGCATATGCGTGATGAAGCCCACCGCTTCGGGATCACTCATCACCGCAATAGGCGGAGTAAAGAAACTATAGTCAGTAAACTCACTGAGATAAACGGCATAGGTGACGAGACTGCGGCAGAACTACTGAGAGTATTTAAGAGCGTAGCTCGAATCAAAAAAACAAATGTGGACGACCTGGCTTCTGTAGTAGGTCCAGCCAAGGCATCTTTAGTGGCTAATTATTTTGACAAGTAAGTTCACTGACTATATCTCCACCCAAGGTCTGGATGCGTTCAAACATCTCTGCTATGCTTACAGCCAAAACTTCAAGCACAGCTGCATACTGGACAGCTGCCAGCTAAATACCGGGGTACACGGTGGTAATTATGAATTTTTAGCAGCTTACGGTGCTGAAGAAATCTATACTAGCTATGTAGGCTTCCAAAACGCCATACAACAAAAAGGAAACTGGCTCTTTGGCGTATTAGGCTACGATGTCAAAAACCATATAGAGAACCTAAGCAGTAAAAATGATACTATTATAGATACTACTGAGACACTATTTTTTGTGCCTCAGATAGTAGTAGCTATAGATAAAGGAGGAAACCTCCTAGAGTTAAAAGGAAAAGTGTCTGATGACATTTGGGAATCAACCATTGAAAATACGCAGCATAATGTAGCTTCCTCCTACTCGCCTATCTCTAAAGAAATATACCTGCAGAAAATAAGTCAAATCCATGAACTAATACGAGAAGGAAACGTATATGAACTTAACTATTGCGTACCATTCACGCATAGTTTCACTTCATTCTCTCCTCTATTTTTTCATCAGCAACTTATAAAAAAATCACCTGTGCCAATGGCAGCCTATCTCAGAGCAGATCATCTGCACCTGTGTGGTGCCAGTATGGAAAGATTCCTACTTAAAAAAGGCAACAAGCTAATCAGCCAACCCATAAAAGGAACTATCCGAAAGGGAGATAACCCACAAGAAGATCAACGGCTAATCCAAGAGCTGGAAAACTCCGAAAAAGATAAAGCTGAAAATGTAATGATAGTAGATCTAGTTCGAAATGACCTGAATAGAATCTGTGAACGTAGAAGCGTACACGTACCGGAACTCTTTGGGATCTATAGCTACCTGCAGGTCCATCAAATGATATCTACAGTAGAAGGCACCGTAGCTCATGATAAGACTCTTCTCAATATCTTAGAAGCTACATTTCCCATGGGAAGTATGACCGGAGCACCTAAAATAGCTGCTATGCAACAAATAGAGCAGCTAGAAAACTTCAAGCGAGGATGGTACAGTGGAGCAGTAGGTTACATTACACCAGACCAAGATTTCGATTTTAACGTCGTGATTCGCACTGTCTTATGTAATACTAAGAGTAAGACTCTAAACTACAATGCAGGAGGGGCCATCACCATAGACTCTGTGGCTGACAGTGAATGGAAGGAAGTAAAGCTTAAAACAAAAGCTATCACCAGTATCCTCAAGCCCTAAGAAAAACTTTTTTGAAAGCCAAAGCTATAAGAAGCGATAGAGCCCAATTTTAAGTCAACTAATTGATTTTACTGCTTTGAGCTATAAGTATCTCCTGAAGTGCCTCTTGCCTAAACGGCTTACTTAAGAAGCCATCCATACCGACGTCTAGGTAATTACTTTTGCTAGAGGCTGTAGCATCCGCGGTAAGTGCTATAATAGCTGGCCGTTTATCCCCATATTTTTTTATGATACACTTGGTAGCTTCCAAGCCGTCCATCTCTGGCATTTGGATATCCATGAGTATCACATCTATAGTCTCAACCTCTAGTTTTTTAAGCACTTCTATCCCGTTCTCTGCATAGTGAGCGTCTACATAGCCAAACTTCTCAAAGAGCTTATCTATAAACATTTTATTGAACGGATTATCCTCTGCCACCAAAATACGAAGTGGATACAGCTCAGCAAATTTGCCGCTTGTCATCACAGTAGCCTCATGTGCCTGAATGGCGCTAGTTGCGGAGTTCACTGTCACATCTTGTCTAGCTAGTGTTTTAGGTATTTCTACATTGAGTGTGAAGTAAAAGGTAGTACCAATATTTTTTTCGGAAGTAAGTCCTATCTCTCCGCCCATGAGTTCTACTAGCTTTTTAGAAATGCTGAGTCCTAGGCCTATTCCGCCATATTTTCTACTAGTACTCGTATCCTCTTGCTCAAAAGACTCGAAAATCTTACGCTGCTTTTTTTCTGTGATTCCTATACCGTCATCTTTTACTGAAAAACGAAGTTTAGCGATGCGTGCATCATTTGTTTGTGCTCTTAGTAGCTCATCTATTTCTACTATGATTTTCACATATCCATTATCTGTGAATTTAATCGCATTACTGACTAGGTTAATAAGTATCTGACGTATCCGCAGTATATCTCCTCTAAACTGCTTTATCATAGCATTACCTATGAACTTACTCAGCTGAATATTCTTATCCTTAGCTTGCTTACTGAAGATGATCATCACCTCTTCTAAGAGTTTGTCTAAATCAATAAGCGTAGACTCTATATTCATCTTTCCCGCCTCTATTTTAGAGAAGTCAAGGATATCATTCAGAATAGTCAGTAGGTTTTCGCTACTAGTTTGTATAGTCTCTACGAATTTTTTTTGCTCATCATCTAGCGAAGTCTCCAGCATCAAACTAGCCATACCCATAATACCATTCATAGGTGTACGAATCTCATGACTGGTCACCGCCAAAAAGTTAGACTTAGCTACGGAGCCCGCTTCAGCTTGCTTTCTCGCTTCCTCAAGTGTCGTATTCATTTTACGCAGTTCTGAGTTTTGCGTATTAATAAGAATATTTCGTTGCTCTAGCTTAGCATTACTACTCTGCTTCACACGCACCTGCCTGAAGAGTACTATTAGTAGCATACTTAACAGTAAGAAACCTCCTATAAGTGAGTACTTCAATACGTCTGCGGCGCGCTGTTCCTGAATCCCAATCTTCTCTTGTGCTTCGTTTTTAATATCTTCCGTTTGTGTAGTAATTTGTTCACTTTTATATCTCAGCTGCTCAAATTGCCTGAAAGCCCCTGACACACCATTGTCAGCTCTTAACCTAGCATACTGCTCACTTACCTCAAAGGCCTTTTTATAGTCGTTTAGACTGTGATATGCTCTCGTCTGTAGCTCATATGCATTCGACAAATCATACTGAGACGTATAACTACTCTTTCCCTCTATAATGACATTTGTCAGAGAGATAGCGTCATCTGCTCTATTCTCAGATAGTGCTAATAGCCCTGCATGGTACTGATAACCTCTCTCCAAATTATCAAAATGATTGTCAGCCATCAGTCCACTAGCTTTTTTTAGATACACACTAGAATTCTTATAATCTTTGAGTTCTGCACTGATCTGAGACATGAGTAAATACGCTTTCATCAGCTCCAGTTTATCCGCTACTTTATCTGCTGCTTTTTGAGCCTTTACTACATATATTCTTGCATAGCTAGAGTTATTTTGCTTTAGATAGTTGACTGCTAGTAGATTATATATCTTAGCTAGCAAGTGATTATTACCTACTTCACTATTTAGCTTCAGAGCATCCTGCAGGTTAACTCTAGCTTCAGAGTGCTGTCCTATCCTAGTGAGGGCATCTGCTATATCTAGATAAGCCTCCAGCAAGCCTGCCTTATCTTTTGTGATTTCCTTGAGTTCTCGAGCCTTAAAAAAAAAGCCAAACGCTTCTGAGTAGTTCCCCTTATGTAAATATTCCCTTCCTTGATAGAGAAGCACCTCAGACTCTATGTAGTCGTCCTTTAGCTCTCTAGCACAAAAGAGTGCTTCTGTAAGTTTAGTATCATAGGGTAAAGTCTCTCCTCTTTGGCAGTCAATTAGTGATAATCTTGACTTGGCTATTGCCAGGTCTTTGGAGCACTTCGCATTAGCCAATAGCGTATGTGCAATATCAAAAAAAACATAGGCTTCCTCTATCTTACCAGAACTGTATAGTAACATTCCGATATTATTATTTAAGGTAGCTTTCTCTGCGTTAGATACAGCACTTATTAGCCTCTGCTTCTGCTCAATAATGGAAATCTCATACTCTACTGACACCTCCGCACTCTTGAGTATACCTGCTGCCATAGAGGACGTGCACACCAGCACAAGGAGCATTTTGTAAAGTATTCTGTTCATAGGAAGTTATTCTCTTTTGATAACATTAAGAATGTGGGTGCTTTTAAGTAATATCACTCTTAGTATTTAAACAAAGTTACCCCTTTTTTTAGTTGAGATTTTAACCCTACCTATTTATATACAAACCGTATGCTTAAATTTGAATCATAAACTGAACATTATGTCTGAACATATAATATCATTAAACCTCGAAGATTTTAAAAACGGTACTGCTGAAACGAAACAAAAATTCGTCTCAGAACTAGGCGAAGCTTATGAAAAGATAGGTTTTGTAGCAGTATATAATCACGAGCTAAGTTCCGATCTCACAACACACCTCTATGCATATACCAAAGAATTTTATGCCCTACCCTTAGCGACAAAAATGAAATATCATATTGACGGTATAGCAGGCCAACGAGGATTCACTTCATGGGGTACGGAGCACAGTAAGGACAGCACAGTAGGTGATCTGAAAGAGTTTTACCACTTTGGCCAAGAGATCCCAGCAGGACTGAAAAGCCAGTATAACTACTACGAAAATGTGAGCGTAGACGAAGTACCAGAATTTCATGAATACGGACTCAAAGCATATGCCGCAGTACAAGCCACAGGAAAGTATATACTTCAAGCTATTGCATTGTATCTAAACCTTGAGGAAACCTATTTTGACCAATACATAGAATATGGTAACAGCATACTCAGACCTATACACTACGGACCTATCATAGATGCACCTAAAAATGCAGTACGAGCTGGACAGCACGAGGATATAAATCTAATCACACTGCTCATGGGTGCCAGTGCCGCAGGTCTAGAAGTGCTGGATAAGCAAGATAACTGGATCCCTATCACGGCTCTCCCTAATCAACTTGTAGTAAATGTAGGTGATATGCTCCAACGACTTACTAATAATCAACTGCGAAGTACTACACACCGAGTAGTGAATCCACCTAAAGAAGAATGGGGAACTACCCGTTTTTCTATTCCTTTTTTCCTTCATCCGGTATCTGAAATGCGACTGGACTGCCTTAGTGGCTGCGTAAGTACAGAAAATCCGAAAGTCTATGAGGATATTTCAGCGGGTGATTTTCTCACGGAGAGACTTATAGAAATAGGACTACTCGAGAAGAAGTAAATACCACATTGAAATAAAACATCTCACTCCTTATTCTAGCAAAAAAGGCATATCTGAACAGTGACACACAGCTGCAGCTAGATAGAAAAATAAAAATATAGTCCCGTATAATAGACGTCAGACTGTCTAAAAACCCCGCTAGACAAAGAAAATGTAATGGAGATACGGTCATAATTCCGTATCTTGACAGCTATTAGTATTATCACAGGATTCAACCGTAATCAGAACGTATTGGTATCTCAAAGCTATGACTGGCTTATCGCTAAAGATAATGTGGTACGTTTTGTAAATCTATTTACTTACGCCTTAAATATAGTAGCTTTTGGTTTTAGAAATGTATCTCGCCATGTAATACCAATTTAGTTTTTAAGTGTCGTATAAATAAATTGAGTTTATCGAAGGTTTGTAAAGGCGAAAAATCATTGCATAGACTTCCGCGTGTCGCCATATCTTTAGCTGAGGCACAAGCTATGATATTCCTCCATAGGCAGACACGTATTTTTTAACGAATAGAAATCGAGTGAAAACAATTTATATGCGGCAATTGAAAGCTGTTTTGGTAAAAATAATAGAGCTCCCTTTCACCCTAAAGGTCTCCTGGAACTATCCCTCTATGTCTATCTCAATAGTATACGCTCCTCTAGAGCATTAGAAAAAGAGTGTACACGAAACATAGAACTCATCTGGCTGATGAAAGGATTAATACCCGATCACAATACTATATCCAATTTTAGAAAAGATAATCTTACGGCTATCAAAAAAGTGTTTAGAGCTATCGTAAGTCTAGCCAAAAAATTCAATCTCATAGGAGGTATACTCCTGGCTAGTGATGACGTTTGAATACACTCAAAAAACAGTAAACGAGAATTGATACTTAATTCAGTTAAATACATCCTTAGCTTTGTATAACTATTCTCCAATTATCTTAGCGTAAATAAGTGACTGAAGAAGCTTTGCTTGTCCTAGTATCTTTCTGACCTTCTCTATCGTTACCCCATTTTCACAGAGCACGTGTAACCCATGTATGCCGACTTACGTGGAAGCTGATATACTTACTAGTTTCAGCTTTATTGACTATTTCGTTTCTTAGTTTTACTCATTGAGGAGCTTACGCGAGAATACTCAATTGAATATTTAACAAGAGTCTGATGTTATATTTTAGATCTACTTTTTCAATGGTTAATTTTTAAAATAAGTGTATTATTGTAATGGAAAGAACTTAATAAATCAACAAGGCGTAGCGGTCTTTACCCGTTTGTAAGCGCTTACCAACACTTGCAAATGAATAAAAGGGATACGACAAGAACTATTCTTACGGATCTGATTATAAATGAGATAGCAAATATAGATGACAATAGACAAGTGAAATAGACGCATGTTTTAAAGGTGTAAGTGGCGTCTATACTAATGTTGTGCCTAATTAGAAAAATGAATAGATTCCTTACCATATTAACCTTAATCGTATTGACTTCTTGTGGTCAATCAACAAAGTCTGACAATGCAAAACAGACTGACAAGCTAACTGAAACCCCACCTGAAATTGAGACAACCAAGATTTACCAGAAAATTAAGCAAGAAGGAATAACCGAGAATTTTGACTGCTACGAATTTGACTACAATTCATCTCAGCAACAAGCTGACTCCCTATTAGCTTTTATGGATAAAGCGACAGATTCGAGTCTAACAAATCGTATTGAATGGGAACACAAGTTTTTCTGTGCCTTTCCAAACTCATTTGAAGGAATGCAAGCTGTTTTTGGTTATGATAGTAAAACAGGAGCTTCGCCACTTTACTCTATAGGAAATGAGTCGTACAGATATACTGATAATCACATTATGAGTGATGTGATTGGTTTTTTTAACGAACTAAATTCCATACCAGACTCAACTTATTTCGATAAATATGTCAGAATTAATATTGACGGCTATTGGGAAGCAGATAATATTAATGAAGCCTTCGGATTCTATCACAGATTGACAAGTAATACAGAAACTTCCTGTAGAACTCTTGCAATCTTCACTGATGAAGAAATAAAAAGTGTTTTCCGTTTCATATTTGACGGACCACACCCAAAGAATGAATACAATGAAAAATTTTATGGGAATCTTAAGCCTAAAATTGAAAGTCAAAATGAACGATTAAGTCAACTATTGACCGAATCCTATGAAGAATTAATGGCTAAAGATGACGGACACGGACATTAAAAAAAGATGAAAAATATGCACAACACGGTATATAGTAAATAGGGCGTTCAATGATTTACGAAAGGTTAGTGCTATTTACAAACACCGCCAAATCGTTGATTTGGCTTTTAAAAATGAATAAATTAAAAACAAAATACAACGCTTTGGCTCAGTGCAAACTTGAAAGTTTATCGCTTTCTACTGCCCTACTTGCCATATGCTAAACGTAAGCAATTTAAAAAAATGAAACTGATAGATAAACCTACATATCAAGAATTAGAAAATAAGATTGCTATACTTGAAAAGCAAAATGAAATTTTACAATCGCAGCCTTCAGCTCACAATGACAAAAAAACACAAGAAACAGAATTAAAAAATTCTTTAGAAAAAGTCAAAGAGAGTGAGGAAAGATTAAATTTGGTTATCAAGGGTTCAAACGATGCCCATTGGGATTGGGATTTAATTACTGACGAGTTATATTATTCACCCCAATGGTGGAAACAAATAGGGTATGAACCCAATGAAATTCTGCCAAATTCATCACTTTGGGAAAAATTAATGCACCCTGATGATAAACCTCTTGTTGATGAAATATTTAGAGGTGCTCTAAAAACAAAGCAGGATAGTTATAAAGTGGAATTCCGATTATTACACAAGCAGGGTAAATATATTCCTGTTCTATCTCGTGGATTTATCACTTTTGATAAAACTAAAAAACCAATAAGGGTTAGTGGAACAAACATGGATTTGTCCGAACAGAAAAAAGCAGAACAAGCGGTAAAAAAAAGTGAACAAATGCTGCAAATCGCAAATGCTACAAAAGACAAATTCTTTTCTATTATAGCTCACGATATACGTAGCCCGCTTATAAACATTGAGAGTTTTTCGGAATTGTTAATTGAAGACGTAAAAAAAAGAGATGGTAAAGAATATGAAAAGTTTTTAACACTGCTGCATTCATCTGCTAAAAGCGCCCTTTATTTACTGGATAATTTATTAAATTGGGCAAAGTCGCAGACCGAACAGATTATTATTAATCCAGAATATTTAAACTGGTCAGCAGTTATCCAAAAAGTATTAGAAGGCTCAAAAGCAATTGCCAAACTTAAAAGTATATCTATAAATTTTATTCAATCGGATGAAATGGAAATTTATGCTGACAAAGATATGCTAATGACAATTTTGAGAAATCTGATTTCAAATTCTATAAAATTCACTCAGTCAGAAGGAAGAATAGATATTCTCACAGTACGTCACCAAGAATTTATTGAAATAACTATCTCAGATAATGGGGTTGGCATGAATGAAGGCACACGAAATGAATTATTTAAGCTTGGTGCAAATACAAGAACCTATGGGACTGAAAATGAAAGAGGTTCTGGTTTAGGATTAGTCCTTTGCAAAGAATTTGTAGAGAAACACGGCGGACAAATTTGGGTAGAAAGCAAAAAAGGAAAAGGAAGTGATTTTAAATTTACTTTGCCTTTGAATAAATCTGAATGAAAAAGCTTATGACAACGCATTATAAATAATAGCCATATGTCAATAAAATAAATGGCTGTAGACCAAGTAAACATTAGTTGTTTTGTGAGTTTCAAAGCTCACACTTAGTCAATATTAATATGCAAGCGTACACAAGCTAAACAACACATATGAACTTCATTAAAAAACTTTTCAGAATAAAAAAAAATGAAGAAGAAGAAGAAGAAGAAGAAGAAGAAGAATCCTCTACTGAAACTATCCTTAAAGTAATGTACAGTGAGGGTTATACCGATGAAAAAGCCCTTAGAAATACTTTCCAAAAATATTCAGGATTGTCCCCTAAAGAATATAGCAAGAAGTATAATCGTGAGCCGGCCCTTGCTTAAATTCTAATTTTATTGAAAACCCTAACCCAAAATACATACTAATAAACAGCCTTAACGACTTCTCTCTTTTTACCCGAAAACTCATAGTACCTCATGAGAGAATGGTACACAATAGGAAATGAAATATTAATCAATTCGATTGTTTTTGTACCTTTATGCGTAAAAATATAATACATCCTATATGCTTTATAAAATATTTAGATCGCTCTTTCACTTGACTACAAAAGCCTATTTCCGATCTATATACCTTCAAGGGAAAGATCAGATACCACCTAATGGTAAACCAGTAATTTTTGCGGCAAACC
>CAWVTM010000048.1:0-12640 GCA_963933305.1 uncultured bacterium | reverse complement strand
ATGTCAGCACTTGGACCTGGTGGTCTTTCGAGAGAAAGAGCTGGTTTTGAGGTGAGAGATGTTCATTATACGCATTATGGTCGATTATGTACTATTGAGACCCCTGAAGGGCCTAATATTGGACTAATTTCTTCTTTGTGTGTGCATGCTAAGATTAATAGTCTTGGTTTCATAGAAACGCCTTACAGAAAAGTAGAAAAAGGTAGAGTTAAAATAGAGGACAATGTAGTTTATTTAAGTGCAGAAGAGGAAGATGATCATATTATTGCTCAAGCCAATTCTCCATTTGATAAAAAAGGTAACCTTACAAATGAGCTTGTTAAGGCTAGATTTGAGGGTGATTTTCCGATAGAAGATAGGAAGAAGGTTGATTATATGGACGTAGCGCCTAATCAGATTGTGTCTATAGCGGCTTCACTGATACCTTTCCTAGAACATGATGATGCTAACCGTGCATTGATGGGATCTAACATGCAGCGTCAGGCTGTTCCTATTATGAATCCAGAAGCCCCTATAGTTGGTACAGGACTTGAAGCTCAAGTAGCTAAAGATTCTAGGACTCAATTATTAGGTGAAGGAAACGGTGTAGTAGAATATGTAGATGCAAACGAGATTAGAATTAAGTATACTCTTTCTGAGGATGAGTTGCTTGCTAGTTTCGTAGGCGATACTAAAACATATTATTTAACCAAGTTTAGAAGAACTAACCAGAATATGACTGTAAACCTTAGACCATTAGTGGTGAAAGGTGATAAAGTTACTGAAGGTCAGGTTTTAAGTGAGGGTTATGGTACGCAAGGTGGAGAGCTTGCTCTCGGAAGAAACCTCAAGGTAGCATTTATGCCTTGGCAAGGATATAACTTTGAGGATGCTATTGTAATATCGGAAAAGGTAGTTAAAGATGATTATTTCACATCGATACACATCACAGAGCATGATGTAGAGGTAAGAGATACAAAGAGAGGTATAGAAGAACTTACAAATGATATACCAAACGTAAGTGAAGAAGCTACTAAGAACTTAGATGAGAATGGTCTTATCAGAGTAGGAGCTAGAATACAAGAAGGTGATATACTCATCGGTAAAATCACACCTAAAGGTGAGTCAGAGCCTTCTCCAGAGGAGAAATTGCTTCGAGCTATCTTTGGTGATAAGGCGGGTGATGTAAAAGATGCATCTCTAAAAGCAACTCCATCTAAAGAAGGTGTGGTAGTGGCTAAACAACTTTTCGTTAGAAGAAAGAAAGACAGAGCGAATAAAGCAGAAGATAAAACAAAGCTTACTAAGCTAGAAAATGACCACTTAAACAACTTAGATAAATTAAGAGCCTCTCTTTTAGAAAGGCTATATAAAGTTGTTTCGGGTAAAACATCTGCAGGTGTACAAAATGTGTACTACGAAGATGTGATTCCAAAGGGGACTAAATTCACACTTAAAAATCTTGCTTCTATAGATTTTGCTACTGTTTCTTACAATAATTGGACGTCTGATGCTGGTAGAAACGAACTGATTGGTAAAATACTTACGAATTACAAAGCGAAATATACTGAGGTATCTACAACCTACAAGCGAGAGCAATTTACGATCAGTGTAGGTGACGAGTTACCTACAGGTATCTTGAAGCTTGCTAAAGTATATCTAGCTAAGAAGCGTAAGCTTAAAGTAGGAGATAAGATGGCAGGTAGACACGGTAATAAAGGTATCGTGGCTAAGATAGTTCCTGAAGAGGATATGCCTTACTTAGAGGACGGAACACCTGTAGAGATTGTTCTTAATCCATTAGGTGTACCTTCTCGTATGAACTTAGGTCAGATTTATGAAACTGTTCTTGGTTGGGCAGGTATGGAACTTGGCTTAAATTTTGGAACTCCTATATTTGACGGAGCTTCAGAAGATGAAATCAATTCTCAAATAGAAACTGCGCATCTTCCATTAAATGGGTCTGCTCAGCTTTACAATGGACTTACTGGCGAGAAATTTCACCAAAGGACTACTGTAGGGGTGATGTATATGCTTAAACTGGGTCATATGGTAGACGATAAGATGCACTCACGTTCTATTGGACCGTATTCTCTTATTACCCAGCAGCCGCTAGGTGGTAAAGCACAGTTTGGTGGTCAGCGTTTTGGAGAGATGGAGGTTTGGGCACTAGAGGCATTTGGTGCGGCTAACATTCTTCGTGAGATTCTTACTGTGAAGTCAGATGACATCATAGGAAGAGCTAAGACGTATGAGGCGATAGTTAAAGGAGATAATATGGTGGAACCAGGACTTCCTGAGTCATTTAACGTATTACTTCATGAGTTGAGAGGTTTGGGTATAGAAATAACCTTCGATTAATTAAAAATTTAAATTAGAGAAATGTCAAACAAAAAAGACGTAAAAATAAAGTCTAATTTTAAGAAACTTAGAATTGGTTTATCATCTCCAGAGGTTGTATTACAACGCTCTTTTGGTGAGGTTACAAAGCCTGAAACCATCAACTACAGATCTTATAAACCAGAGATGGGAGGTCTATTCTGTGAAAGAATATTTGGCCCTGTAAAGGATTATGAGTGCCACTGTGGTAAGTATAAGAGAATTAGATATAAGGGTATTGTATGTGATAGATGTGGTGTAGAAGTAACAGAGAAAAAAGTACGTAGAGAGCGTATGGGCCATATAGAGCTCGTAGTTCCTATAGTGCATATCTGGTACTTCAAGTCATTGCCAAATAAGATAGGTTATCTGATCGGTCTTCCTTCTAAAAAATTAGAAATGATAGTGTACTATGAGAGATATATAGTAATACAATCAGGACTTAAGGAAGTAGATGGTGTTAACTATCTTGATTTTCTAACAGAAGAAGAGTATTTAGATATACTAGACTCTTTACCTAAAGAAAATCAGTATCTAGATGATAAAGATCCAAATAAGTTCATTGCCAAAATGGGTGGTGAAGCAATATGGGATTTATTAGCTCGTCTAGATTTAGATGATTTATCATTTAGCTTGAGACATCAAGCTGCTAATGAAACATCTCAACAACGTAAAAATGAGGCACTTAAGCGTCTTAATGTAATTGAGGGTTTTAGAGCATCTACCAAAACAGGTGAAAATCGTCCTGAGTGGATGATCATGAAAATGCTTCCAGTCATTCCACCAGAACTAAGACCATTAGTTCCATTGGATGGAGGAAGATTTGCTACATCTGACTTGAATGATCTTTACAGGAGAGTAATCATTAGAAATAATCGTCTTAAAAGACTAATGGAGATAAAAGCTCCTGAAGTGATTCTTAGAAATGAGAAACGTATGCTTCAAGAAGCTGTAGATTCTTTATTAGATAATACAAGAAGAGCAAATGCCGTAAAAGCAAATGGCAATAGACCATTGAAATCTTTAAGTGATATGCTTAAAGGTAAACAAGGTCGTTTCCGTCAAAACTTACTTGGTAAGCGTGTTGACTATTCTGGTCGTTCGGTTATTGTAGTAGGGCCTAACCTTAAATTGCACGAGTGTGGTTTACCTAAAGGTATGGCTGCTGAGCTCTTTAAACCGTTTATTATCAGAAAACTGATAGAGCGTGGAATAGTAAAAACTGTGAAGTCTGCTAAGAAAATAGTAGATAAGAAAGAGCCAGTTATATGGGAAATATTAGAAAATATCTTAAGAGGTCATCCTATTCTGCTAAACCGTGCTCCAACACTGCACAGGCTAGGCATTCAGGCATTTCAACCTAAGCTAGTAGAAGGTAAGGCCATTCGTCTTCATCCACTAGTTTGTACTGGTTTTAATGCGGATTTTGATGGTGATCAGATGGCTGTACACGTTCCTTTAGGTAACGCAGCTATCTTAGAAGCTCAGATCCTTATGCTTGCTTCTCATAATATCTTGAACCCTGCAAACGGTGCTCCCATAGCAGTGCCATCACAAGACATGGTTCTTGGTCTTTATTATATGACCAAGATGAGAAGATCTACCAAAAATGAAGTAGTGCAAGGCGAAGGCTTAACCTTCTACAGCTCTGAAGAAGTAGATATTGCATACAACGAAGGGAAAGCTAATCTAAACGCTGTTATCAAAGTGAAAACTAAGGTAAAAGAAGAGGGTGAGCTGGTGGACAAAATAATAGAAACTTCTGTAGGAAGAGTAATCTTTAATAAAAATGTACCTGCACATATTGGTTTTATAAATACACTTCTAACTAAAAAATCTCTGAGAGATATCATCGGCATGATGATCAAAGAGGCGGGAGTAGCTCAGACGGCTAAATTTCTAGATGCTATTAAGGAACTTGGTTTCTATTATGCATTTAGAGGTGGACTATCGTTTAATATATCCGATGTATTAGTACCTAAAGCTAAAGTTGAGTTAGTAGAATCTGCACGTATAGAGGTAGAGGAAATAACAGATGCATATGGGAATGGATTCATCACGAATAATGAGCGTTATAATCAGGTGATTGACGTTTGGACTAGAATTAACTCTAAGGTGGCGGACGCATTGTTACATGACATTGCTACGGATGACCAAGGCTTTAATCCGATCTATATGATGCTTGATTCAGGAGCCAGGGGTTCTAAGGAGCAGATACGTCAGCTAGGTGGTATGAGGGGTCTTATGGCTAAACCACAGAAAAAACTAGGTACAGGTGGTACAGGTGAGATCATTGAAAATCCGATTCTTTCTAACTTTAGAGAAGGACTTTCTATTCTTGAATATTTCATATCTACTCACGGTGCACGTAAAGGACTAGCCGATACTGCACTAAAAACTGCGGATGCTGGTTACCTTACTAGAAGATTACATGATGTAGCACAAGATGTAGTAGTTACCATAGATGATTGTGGTACACTCAGAGGTTTTGAGGTACGTACTCTTAAGGAAAATGACGAAGTCATAGATAGATTATATGACAGAGTAGTAGGTCGTGTTTCTTTACTAGATATTCATCATCCAGATACAGATGCTATAATAGTAGAAGCAGGTGAACAGATCAATGAAGATGAGGCTAAGCTGATAGAAGATTCAGGTATAGACGCAGTACAAATACGCTCAGTGATGACTTGTGAGTCTAAGCGAGGTGTATGTGCTAAGTGCTATGGTAGAAACCTTGCTACTGGGAGACCGGTACAAGAAGGTGAAGCTGTAGGTGTAATAGCTGCACAATCTATTGGTGAGCCAGGTACACAGCTTACACTCCGTACATTCCACGTGGGTGGTACGGCATCTAACATTGCTCAGGATTCTATGCTTACGGCTAAATATAACGCTGTGACAGAGTTTGATGAGATCAAGACTGTACCAGGTAAAGACTCCGCTGGGGAGGAAATAGGTATAGTAGTAGGTAGATCTGGCGAAGTGAAGCTTATAGATCCTAAGACTAAAGAGGTGTTAGTTATAAACAATGTGCCTTATGGTTCATTCTTGTACGTGAAAGAAAAGCAAAAACTCAAAAAGGGAGACAAGATTTGTTCTTGGGATCCTTATAATGCAGTTATTCTTTCTGACCTTGATGGTAAAGTAGAGTTTGTAGATCTTAAAGAAGGAGTGTCATTCACCGTAGAGATGGATGAGGCTACTGGATATAAAGAGAAAGTAATAACTGACTCAAGAGATAAAAAAGTAAATCCAGCGATACACATATTAGGTAAAAAAGGAGAAATCCTGAAGGAACTAAACGTACCCGTAGGAGCTTATCTTAATGTAGAAGAAGGAACGAAGGTGACTGCAGGTGCCATTATAGCTAAAATACCTCGTGTAGTAGGTAAAACTAGTGATATTACAGGTGGTCTTCCTAGAGTGACTGAGCTTTTCGAAGCTCGTAATCCTTCTAATCCGGCAGTAGTGTCTGAAATTGATGGTGTAGTTACTTATGGTGGTATTAAGCGTGGTAATAGAGAGGTGACTATAGAGTCTAAAGAAGGTATTTCTAAGAAATATCTTATCTCTTTATCCAAGCATATATTGGTACAAGATGGTGACTTCGTGAGAGCAGGTACGCCACTTTCTGACGGTTCTATTACTCCGCAAGATATTCTCTCTATAGAGGGTATCTCTGCAGTGCAGAATTATATAGTAAACGGAATACAGGAAGTTTATAGACTTCAAGGAGTTCGAATTAACGACAAGCATATAGAGGTAATCATTAAGCAAATGATGCAGAAAGTATCTGTAATAGAAGCTGGTGATACTAAGTTCCTCGAGGGGTCTGCCGTGAATAAGAAAGACTTCAAAGAAGAGAATGACAACCTATATGACAAGCGTGTAGTTACCGAGCCAGGAGACTCTAACGAGGTGAAGGCAGGGGAGATAATAACGCTAAGAAGACTCAGAGATCTAAACTCTTCATTGAAGAGAAAGGATATGAGCCCTATAGAGGTAAGAGAAGCACTTTCTGCTACATCTGGTCCTTTGCTACAGGGTATCACTAAGTCGTCTTTAGGTACTTATAGTTTCATGTCTGCAGCTTCTTTCCAAGAGACCACTAAGGTTCTTAACGAAGCGGCTATAGCGGGTAAGGAAGATCATATGCTTGGTCTGAAAGAAAACGTAATCGTAGGTCACCTCATACCAGCAGGTACAGGTCTACGTAGTTACGAAAATCTAGTAGTAGGGTCTCAAGATGAATTTGACCTTCTCAAATCAGCTAAAGAAGAGGCTATGAGTAGTGATGAGGTAACTCAAAACAGCTAATTAGATTTAACAATACACTTAAAAAAAAGGTGGCTATTTTCATAGCCACCTTTTTTATGTAAATTATTTTGTAGAACCGTCTATATTCAATAAAAAAATCTGTTGCTTTGAACCTATGGAAGAACCAAACAAAGGAAACCAAATAGACATAGAGCTTA
The DNA here is from genome assembly GCA_963933305.1 of uncultured bacterium. Taxonomy (GTDB): domain Bacteria; phylum Bacteroidota; class Bacteroidia; order NS11-12g; family UBA9320; genus UBA9320. Next base: position 5,804 of record CAWVTM010000048.1, on the reverse strand, counting down.
CAGATGAGGTAGCAGACGGTATATACAGTAATCTAGCTATAATCTCACACTCTAACTCAGAGTTTGTAGTAGACTTTATACGCATGCTCCCAGGAGTACCTAAGGCTAAGGTGAAAAGTAGAATAGTGCTCAGTCCTCAGCACGCTAAGCGTCTGAGAATGGCACTTACTGATAATATCAATAAATTCGAAGCAAGTTTTGGAGAGATAAAAATGCAGGACAGTGCTCCTCAATTTCCTCCTATGAATTTTGGCCCTACGGGAGAAGCGTAGTATCTATCGTATCACTGATAGGCTTCAGTGACTTATAGAGTCTTGTGTATTCGGGCTCTAGCTCGTAGAGCGTTTTCTTTATTTTTATAGAGGTGATCGTCAGTTTAGTGATGTCATCAGATTCCCGTCTGAAGTATTCTTTAAATGCCTCTTTAGATAATGCTCCATTCTGCACATCTACTTTTAGGCTGGCTACCTGAGCGGTAAGCTCTTCTTGCTCTTTCTGTTGTATTCCATAGTCGGCTAACTTTTTTGTGTATATTTTTCGGATTACGTGAAACTTACTCAGGTCGTTACCGAGTTCTTCAGTCATGTCCTCTTTATAGTAGTTTTTAAAGGCACGTAGCATTTCATCCATTTCGGCTAATCTAGCGTTAAATAGGAGGTCATTAACCTTCAGATTGGGCTCATTCTGTACCAATAGGTTTTCTAATTCAGCTACTTTAGACAGTTCTGGCCCGCTATTACAACTTGCAATACTGAGTAGTAGCACTATGAATACTGCTGGATAATACTTAATTAATGATTTCATCTTACATTTGAACATTCTGGCAAAGAAAAGTACAAATAGCGTAAAAAAGATAAAACGTCTAATGTTTTTAAAAGACGTATTTATCATAGCACTTAGTGCCTATGGAGGGCCTAGTATGCACTTAGCTCTATACCAGAAGAGGCTGGTAGAAGATAAAGGCTACCTGTCTCACAAGGACCTTATGGAGTACTTCTCTCTCTGCCAGATGCTTCCTGGTCCATCTTCTACTCAGACACTCATGAGTATAGGATATCAGTTTGGTGGGAGAATACTGGCCTTTTTGACATTACTCGTATGGGTATTGCCCGCATTTGTGTTGCTCACGTTTTGTGCTATATTTATTGGAGCATTTCAAGAGAGGGCTCTCGCCTATCTACGCTTTGTACAGCCAGTAGCTGTAGGGTTTGTGCTAGTAGCGGGCAGTAAGATGGTCCATAAGTCTGCTAATAACAAACAAGGATACTTTCTCGCAGCTATGGCATTTGTAGTGACTGCACTTCTCAGATATCCGCTAGATATGTGGGTGAACATGAAAACACCGTGGATGTTTCCGATAGTACTAGTGATAGCAGGGTTATTCTCTTTTTTTTATTTTCAGGGTAAGGTAGAGCCATATGAACCCATTCGGATCACCTTCCCGTGGAGGTCCTTGATTACTTTTGTAGTAGTATTCATAGGTGCTGGAGTCTTAGGTAAGATTAGTTCTAATCCGTTTGTACTCTTGTTTGAAAACTGCTATCGTTTTGGTACGCTAGTTTTCGGTGGTGGTAATGTACTAGTCCCCATGATGCTGGAGCAGTTTACTAATCATATTCCTACAGGAGCTAGTGAGTCTTTTATGAGCACAGGCGAGTTTCTGAATGGTGTAGGACTCGTACAGGCCATTCCGGGGCCTATCTTCACCATAGCTAGTTTTACAGGTGCTACAGCTATGAATGGGTACGGCGTGCTGGCTCAGGTAATGGGTAGCTTCGTGAGTACGCTTGGTATCTTTTTGCCAGGGGCATTACTGATCTTTTTTGTATTCCCTATATGGAAAAGCATAAAGAAACACCCTATAGTGGTGAAAGCACTACCGGGAGTGATAGCTGCGTCTAGTGGATTGGTATTAGCAGCAGCTTATCTTATGTTCTTACCCGTAGTGTTTAACTGGGTAGAGCCTGGAGATTTTTTTTATACTAATCTAGATTCTGCTGATCCTATTAATCTGCTTCAGTTACTGATAATAGCAGTCACCAGCATTCTACTATACAAAACCAAGATAAAGTCACCGTGGTATATACTGGTGGCGGTAGCATTTGGAATTTTGATATAAAAAAAAGCCGCCTTTTGGCAGCTTTTAGTACTCAGTTAAAAGGAGTCATTAGATTTTAGATACTTTCCAAAATGCTGTAGTACCATCGGCTAATACTGCATTTATAGTGTACATACCTGTAGCGAGTTTACTGAGTTGTGCTGTATTATTTTGACCTGATAATACTTCTTGTCCTGCCATATTCGTAATGGTGAAGGTAGCTGTAGTAGTAGGTAGTATCACTAGTCCAGTAGTAGGATTAGGGTAGATACCTGGTGTATTGGATGTGAGTGCTGATATGCTAGCTGTTCTTCCTCCTATAGTAAGATTATCAAAGTAATTTACGGTTTCTTCGCTTCGTCCATTGAAATCCATGAAGATGACCATTTGATCGTACGTCATATTCTCATGATCTACAGTAGAGAAATCAAAGGTGAGTTCCTCCCATTCATTTGTTTTGGTGTTAGCTACTTTAAGTTCACCTTTGGACCATCCAGAAGCGGTTACCAGTTTGATCCCTACATCACTTATTACAGATTTGTAAACCATAATAGTAATAGAAGAGTTCGCTTCTTCTATTTTGTATTCACCTATGTCTGCACCGTGAAGAGATTCGACACCTGCATACGGTGTTCCATCTGCTCTGGCAGTGAATTTCCCTATGGTATTGCTAGTATTGATTCCTGACTTATATGGATTTTCGATGATTTCTAGAGGCGGATTATCTGCGTTTTCGAATGTAACCCAAGTCCAGTCTGCTCCGTTTCCTCCTTCTTCGAAATCTACTGGAATATTTTGAGCAAAGATGCTGCTGCTAAAGAGTAGTGCTAATGTTAGTAATTGTAATTTTTTCATATCGTTTTTGTTATTTATTTAGGAGTATAAAAAATAGGGTTTCGGAGAATGCCGAAACCCTATTTTGATTGTATTATCAGTAAATCTTATTGAACTATAACCCTGTGTGTATAGCTTCCGTTTTCTGTGTTTATTTTCAAGAAATAGACACCAGTACTAAAGTTACTGACATCTACAGTAGTATTTATAGTAGTACTATTTACATCAGTACTTAAGATAGTTTGTCCTTGTACATTGAGTAATGAGTAACTAGAGATAGTGGAGCTAGCTGCATCTATGTCAAGATGTAATGTACCACTAGTAGGATTAGGATATACCTTTAGTGTATTGAAAGAAATAGGTCGTACACTATTGATACCTTTCTTATAGAAATAAATATTATCCAAGTAGATAGTCCCGCTGTTTCCATCTGGATCTTCAAATTTGAATTGGAATAAATCATTCACATTGAGGTCTTGAGAAGTAAAATCTGTTAATGGGATATTGAAACTATTCCATGTATTTACCTCAATAGCTTTAGTTACAGACTTCTCACCAGATCCCTCACTGATAGGGAATATCAATAGATTAGAAACACTTGTAGACCATACATCTATGTGTAAGGTATCCATACCAGAAGCATCCATAGTCTCACCAAATTCGATTCCTTGGTAGTTTAACTTAGAATAGGCTAACATAGAATCTGTACCTATTTCAAAAATACTTAGCTGAGTAGACTGTCCCCATCCTGGGTAGTAGTTTACAGCAGCTGGGTTTGTATATTCTTGACTATATATTGATAGTACATCTTCTGCCTTTTGAGTAGGAGTAGCTGCGGCCATCTTGGGTACAGGTATAGCGTAGAAGTATATGTTATCTACGAAAATAGTGCCACTTTTCCCATCTGGATCTTCTAGTTTGATTTGGAATATATCACTCATAACTAGACCTTGATCGGTAAATGCTGATAAAGGAACATCGATGCTCGTCCAGCTATTTTGAGATAGGCCTGCTTTCACAGACTTTTCGCCAGATCCTACACTGATAGGAAATACTAGTAGGCTATCTACAGAAGCAGTCCACACATCCATGTGCATGTATTCCTTAGTAGATAAATCTAATGTTTCTTCGAATAGTATACCTTGGTAGTTTAGGTTGCTGTACTGAAGCATAGAATCCGTATCTATAGCAAAATCAGCATACTGAGTAGATTGTCCCCAGTTTGGGTAGTAATTTGCGGCAGCTGGGTCTGTGTATGACTGGCTGTAGATAGAAGTTACGTTAGCAGCAGGATGAGAAGGAGTAGCAGCTGCTAGTAGTGGCTCAGTAGCAGTAGGTGAACCATAGAAGTAGATATTATCTACATATATAGTGGGAGATACCGTTCTTGCAGTTTCATCAAATTTTAATTCGAATAAATCTCCTACAGACAATCCTTGAGAAGTATAGTCAGCTAAATCGATGTCTACTGTGTTCCACTGATTAGCTACTAGTGATACGCTTACGTTTTTTTCTCCAGTAGTTCTACTGATACAGAAAATGGCTACGTCTGCAGTTTGTTCAGACCAAATGTCCATGTGCAGTGTTCCTTTGGATGCAGCATTTATGTCAGATCCAATTTGGATTCCTTGATAATTAAGCGTAGCATATTTAAGCATGTTGTCACCTGACAAATCAAAGGTTGAATAGACTGTGGCTTGACCCCAGTTCGGATTAAAATTAGTGCCAGCGACATCTGTGTACCCGTCACTAAATACAGAAATAACGTCTACATCTGACTCCGTAGGGGCAGTAGGAGACGTAGTTGGTGCTTGAGCAAATCCCAAGATAGAGATTGCTGATAAAATTAAAGTAAAGATTTTTTTCATTTGTTTTTATTTTTGTTATGGTCCAAATATGAGAAAAAAAACTTAAAGTAAAAAATACTATAAGTAAAATTATAATTTGATTTGAATTCTTATCTTGCCGACCTAATAATGAGCGATACAAATAAATTTTTTATATCGGAGAATAATATCCCTCTTCAGGAGTCCTTTCAGTTTGGGTTATCTGTTGATTGTGTTGTTTTTGGGTATCATGAAGGAAGAGTAAGAGTACTACTCATAGAAAGAGATGCAGCACCATTTCGGGGTAGCTGGGCTCTCCCTGGAGATCTCGTTAGCTTAGAAGAAGATTTACGTATTTCTGCGAGTTCTATACTTACTAAACTTACTGGCTTGAAGGATATTTTTATGGAACAGTTCTTCACTTTCGGTACTGTGGATAGACATCCAGCTGGTAGAGTGGCTACGGTAGCTTATTATTCATTAGTGAAGAGTGATAACTATGAACCAGTAGCGTCTTCGTGGGCTAAAAGTACGAGATGGTTTGATATAGACGATTTGCCAGACTTAGCTTTTGATCACAAAGTAATATTGACTAAAGGTCTACGAACACTCCAAAGAAGGGTTAGGTATAGACCAGTTGGTTTTGAACTTTTGCCTAATAAATTTACATTACTCGAGTTACACGATTTGTATGAAGCTTTATTAGGTGTGAAATTTGATAAACCTAATTTCAGGAAAAAGATACTTAGTATGGATTTACTGGTGCAGCTGGATGAAGTACAAGCTAATGTATCTCACAGGCCAGCTAAACTTTTTAGATTTGATGAGAAGAGATATAAAGAATTGCGTAAGGAGGGTTTTGCTTTCGACATAACTGTCAAGTAATTAATACGAACCAGGAATTTGTGAAACGTCTTATTTATGATAAATATTAAAGGTAAAAATGCACTTATTACAGGTTCTAGCAGGGGAGTAGGGCAGCAGATAGCTATAGGCCTTGCTCAGAAAGGGTGTAATGTGATAGTGCATAGTAGAACTAAAAATGG
>CAWVTM010000047.1:0-12719 GCA_963933305.1 uncultured bacterium | reverse complement strand
TACGACTTATCATGATACAAAAGTATTAATTTCGGAGTTAAGTCCTGTATTTTATGTTAATTTTCGGAGTTAAGTCCTGTATTTTATATTAATTTTCGGAGTTAAAGGGCGCTTTTTTTCTTTAAAACCTTCCTGCTACACTGAAAGCTAGCTTTTTCTTAGTCACTTTACCGTCTAGTGTGAAACTCTCTAGGAGCAAGATGTAGTTTCCTATGGGTGCTTTAGAGCCATTGTCTGTCACACCATCCCAGCTTATCACACCTGTACTTCCCAGTGTCTCATTGTTAAATGGGTGATGAACCAGCGTACCCGCTAGGTTATACACGTAACCGTTGAGCACAGTTTCAGGTTCTTCGGTGGTGTAGCGTAACGTTAACAGGTCTTCATACCCATCATTATCAGGAGATACAGATTTACTCACTAGTGTATAGTTTGCAGTACTGGGAGATAGATCTATGTACTGAGAGTTTTGATATCCTGGAGTGGCGTACCCTACGCTGGCTGAGGCTGATTGCCAGTTGCTTGGAGAGATGCTACTCCCAGAGAATGATACTCTCTCTAGACTCACACCATCTACACTCTTTAGTAGTTCAAAATGCTGGTCTTCTGAGAATTTTATAGAGTCTATAGTGTTACCAAGCATATCAAAAATAGCCAGGCTTCCACCATCGTTGCTTATAGATATGAAGCTTTCTAGTTCTCGGAGATTCATAGTCTTGGGGTATTGACTTTGTAGTTTAGCGGTATCAGAAGTCAGTGCCAGATATGTATGCGGATACATGATTTCACTAATGAACAGCCTCTTTATCGTCATTGTACCAGAGGTGCTGATGTATCTAATAAACAGTACACTAGGCTCAATATACTTTTCACTGTTATTGTACATTTCTATGAAATCTACTCCATCATCTTTGGGATTAAAGAGGACTTCATTTAGGAGGATATCTTGTGCTCCTGCGGGTTCAGAAATCACTAAGTTGACACCAATATCAAGGCGGATATTCCCTTTGCAATCACTCAGTTCTGAGATAGTCAAGGCGTATTCGGTCTTTTGCTCTAAAGGGTCATAGAAATTAAGTGTAATGGCATTTGCTATCGTATTTGGAGTGATACTGATGGGATTTATTCCCCCAGAGAGTGTATAATTAGTCACGTCAGAAATAGCAGCTCCTACTGGATTTTCGGTGAGTGTAAGTATGATTTCATTTGCAGATGAGATAAGTGCAGATAGTACTTCTGGAGCATCTTGATCCGGATTAGCTCCCAGTACAGAGTTAGCAGTCCCCGGTGTGCCACCACTAGCGTCGGTACTTGCCATCCAGTTATCTGCCTCAGTGCATTGAGTGATAAGATCTATACGCTCTAGTGCATATCCACCTTGTTTTTTGATGTCGTCTTGGTAGGATTCATCGGTGTAGTTCACTTGGTCCAGATAAAGACCGTCAGAATTAGTCAGTACCAGATTATCACCTCCATTATTCAGAGCAGGAAATCCATCGAGTCCTATCACATCACCATAGCTGGTAAATAAGCTTTCGTTTCCTGTTTTAGTCACGATAAGATACGCTCCTGCTGCTAGTGTTTTTTTAGGAAAGGTAGCAGGTGTACCCCCATCACTGAACGTACAGTTTTTTAGCTCCAAAGCTTCTGTACCTGCATTGTACAGTTCTATATACTCAGCATCTGATAGACCTATAGCGGGTGTAGGATCTGCAAATATCTCTGTGATGAGTATCTCGTTAGCTTTAGGATTAGCTGCCACAAAATAGTCAAAGAGTACTACTGTATCGAGTAGGTTAGATGTCAAATCTGAGAGATTTGATATGGTGAGTTCGTAGTTGTTATTTGTAAATGGAGTAGCGTACGTTAAGGTCAGTTGACTTCCATCTACGATTATCTTTTGCGGTATCCCATATCCATTATTTAGAGAGAATACTGTGTTGAAGGTATCCACTGGCTCATTGGCTTGCACTATGATAGTGCTATCGTTTGGGGCAGCAGCACTTAGTATTTTTGGTTTCTCGGTATCCACGATTATAGGTCCTACATAGATATCATCAAAGTAGTGATCATTAAAAAAGGATATGGAACTTTGTCTTACCTGTATGGCAAAGTGTGAGCAGGTAGTGTAGGTGTTATCCAAGACTGAACCTTCTGACGCATACAGGTCATCGCCGGTGTAATCTGCATATATAGTCCATAATCCAGTAGCATCTCGGGTCACTTTTACAGCGATTTCGCTGTTCTCAGTTTGATCATTTGTGCCATCTAATAGGAGAATAGGACCTCCGGTTTCCATTCTGTACAGAGCTATTTCATCTTTTGTATTTCCTACTCTAATGAAGTACCCGAAGTTTGCAATATTAGGGTTAGCATTATCAGTCATTAGTGCGAAATCAGTATAGTTAGCAGAACTTGTATTGAGCTTCATGTGTACCGTAAATCGCCACTCTACATCGGTACACATGGTATTGGGTGTGCTTAGATAGAATATGTCATTGGATATGCCACTGTTGCTCCTTAGCTGCCCATTGTCGATGGTAAACTTGTCTGTATTCCCACTCCATGTGGGATTAGTGGTAAAGTCCCCATCACTAAAGTCGTCACTCAACTGACCTTGAGCCACATGTAGCGTCAGTAGGGTGCATGTTAAATAGATGAGTCTCATTTGGTCGGAGAGATACGTATTTTTAGTTCTTTATAGATACCTACGAAGGTGAGATGATTCAGTGGAAACTCTAGGAATACGTGAAGCACACTCAGGAAAAACAGAGCAGCTAATCCAAGTTTATAATCATAGATATAAAGTGCTACAGAGCCTCCCCAAATGCAAAGTGCGGTTATCAGTCGTGATTTTTTTATCTTATGCCAAGCGATTACTTTAGTCTTACTAAACCAGTTAAGATAGTGATAGGTGTATGCGAATGCCATAAATATTTGCATTTTCAGAGCTATAGTAGAAAGGGTATTGCCTTGAGGTGTGCGTATTAAATAATTACTAGAAGTAGCCCATCCCAATTGTATGGCTATCTCACCGCTTAGATCTATAAATCTACTCTCTCGCATAGCATCTAGCCAATAACCAGATAGGGCATAGTCTCCCATTTTTGGCCTGGAGTAAACTATGAAAAACAGTATGGCTAAGAAGACCATTAGAGAGGCGTAGCCAGTGACACTTTTAGATTTTAACGCACCATAGAGAATAAATGCACCTGTAAAGATATATACGTGAATGACCGTGGGGAGCATTATTCCTATAATCAGGGTGTAGGCATTTATTCCATTTAAGAAATAGGCTAGGATAAGCCCTACAAGCATGAGTGGATATCTGAGGTTATTTTTTTTGACGAAAGTCATCATTACCGCAGCATAAAATGCCAGAAATATAAAGCTCCGCTCGTACTCAAGAAGAAACTGAGCTACGGGTTTGAAAGCACTACTATTTATGGCTTCACTCCATTTTGCCGTGAGGCTAAAGTTAGGAAACTGATGATAGGCAAAGCCAAAGGTCATCAGGCCACAGAGTCCTATGAGGATCCAGACGTCTTTTTTGCTGGTAGAGAAGTAGTTACGGTCATCTAGCCAGCCTATCTCTGTGAGGTAATGCAGCGGACCCAATACAGCGTAGGCAAGCAGAAAGACGTGAAAAGGGAGCTTGACAGCTAGGATGAATGAGAGTATCATTAATCCAATATTGATAAGATCTAGCCGTTTTGCTTGCATGTAATTTCACAAATCTAAACTATAAAAAGAGTGAGAACATAGATAGAATGTTATTTCTTTGGTTTCAAGCGATACATTTGCTCACAAATCAACTAAATCTGTAATGAAAAAAATATCACAAATACTTCCATTGGTAGCCTTAATGCTGTTTCTAACTTCTTGCTGGCCACCCAATACAATCGTAGACAGAGAAGAGACAGCAAATGAAGCCTGGGCGAATGTGCAGTCTTCTTATCAGCGTAGACTAGACCTAATAGATAATTTGGTAAATACGGTAAAAGGAGCCGCTGATTTTGAAAAAGAAACATTTGTAGCGGTGACTAAAGCTAGAGCAGGAATACAGGAGCCTACTGAAGCTATGCTTGCAGATAAAGATCTTTTGGCAAAGTTTTATGCTTCCCAAAAACAGCTTCAGACGCAGGCACAGATGATGTTTAATATATCGGTAGAAGCGTATCCTAACTTAAAAGCTACAGACGCATTCAGAGATTTTCAAGCACAGCTAGAGGGTACAGAAAACAGAATAAATGTGGCTCGAAATAGATTTAATAGTACAGTAAAAGGATACAATTCGTATATCCTTAAAATACCGGGAAGCTGGTTTGCTGGAGATAAAGAAAAGAGAAGTTATTTTGAGGCAAATCCTACCGCCGATCAAGCACCTAAGGTAGAATTTTAAGTGAGTTAAAGTAGAAATAAATTATGAGTTTTTGGAAGTGGGAACCACTCACATCGTATGAGGAGAAACAAGTGCTAGAAGCGATAGCTGCTGCAGAGCTAAATACCTCTGGAGAGATACGTCTGCATTTAGATAAGTGGTGCAAGACAGATCCGTTATATAAAGCTCAAAACCTCTTTGGGCATCTAAAAATGGATCAAACTAAAGAGCGAAATGGAGTCCTGATTTACATCGCTAAAAAGGAGCGGAAATTTGCCATAGTAGGAGATACAGGGATTAACTCAAGGGTGCCCATAGGCTTCTGGGATAGTGCAAATGAGCTGATGAAAGGGTATTTCGCAAAAGATGACTTGGTAGGCGGTATATGTGCAGGTACAGCAGAAATAGGCGAGAAGCTCAAAGAGTTTTTCCCTTATCAGAGTGATGATAAAAATGAACTTCCAAATGAGATAAGCTATGATTAGAAAGATAATTGTACTAATTTTAATAGGGACCGTAAGTTTAGCTTGGGCTAAGAAAGTGCCAGAAGCTCCAAGTGATAGGAGATGGGTGCAGGATTATGCCAATGTACTAGACGCAGATCAAGAGCTTTTTTTACTCAAAAAACTAAAGACCTACTATGACTCTACGTCCACAGAGATAGTCTTAGTGACTGAGAATTCGCTGGAGGGAGATGATATATTTGACTATACGCACAGACTAGCTGAGAGCTGGAGCATAGGTCAAAAAGGTAAGGATAACGGAATACTGCTGTACGCAGCTATCCAAGATCGGAAAATGTATATCCAAGTAGGCTCAGGAGCTGAAGGGGCGTTACCAGATATATATGCCAAAAGAGTAATCGAAAATCAACTCAGTCCAAATTTTAAAAAAACGCAATATGGCAGAGGATTTCACGAAGCTACAGATGTAATTATAAGTCATCTAGAAGGGGAGTTTATAGCTGACCCAAGTAAGGGGCCAAGTGAAGGAATGCCCTCTTGGGTTATCATACTGATAGTGGTTATAATTATTGTCATATTCAGTAGTGGTGGTAATAATGGGCAGACGTATAATCGTAATACTTCCGGCAGAAGAGGTGGCATGCCTTGGATGGTAGGCGGTGGCTTCGGCGGCGGCGGCGGCGGTGGCGGATTCGGTGGTGGTTTCGGCGGTGGAAGTTTTGGTGGCGGAGGAGCTGGAGGAAGCTGGTAGTATGTTAGATATCTTATTCATAGACATAGAGACCGTACCTCAGCAGAGTAGTTATGCCGCCCTAAGTCCTAGGTGGAAAAAGCTGTGGGATCATAAAGCAGCACGATTAGCTAAAGACGACGAAACCCCAGAAGAACTGTATCCACGTGCAGGCATTTATGCTGAGTTTGGTAAGGTGATTTGTGTTTCAGTAGGATTTATTACAGAAACGGGCGGCCAGCGTAATCTGAGAGTAAAGAGTTTTAGTAGTGATGATGAGCATGAGCTACTGAGTGAGTTTTGTGATCTGCTAGACAATGGGTATTTTGCTAAGACACACTTTCTGTGTGCGCATAATGGCAAGGAGTTTGATTTCCCATATCTCTGCCGCAGGATACTAGCGAATAAGATACAAATGCCAGACATATTGGATCTGTCAGGCAAGAAGCCTTGGGAGGTGAAACACTTAGATACGATGCAGTTATGGAAGTTCGGAGATTTTAAAAATTATACGTCTCTTGATCTTTTAGCTGCACTGTTTGAGATTCCATCGCCTAAAGATGATATAGACGGTAGCAAGATAAATGAGATTTACTACTTAGAGAATGATCTCGCTAGAATACAGCACTACTGTGAAAAAGATGTAGCTACTGTAGCCAGCGTATTCTTAGCTATCAATGGTCACCAAATATTAAAACCGGAAGAGATAATACACCTATGATAAAAGCCATATATCCAGAAAATTGGAACGGAGAGTACGAACTGATAGATTCTGGTAACGGAATGAAACTGGAAAAATATGCTAGTCATATACTTGCCAGACCAGAGCCTCAGGCCATCTGGAGTCCTAGGATGAGTAAGGCAGAGTGGGAAGGAATGCAGACGGGCTCATTTGCCCAAGAAGGCAGTCACAAGGGGCAGTGGAATCTCAGAGGTCAGAATAAGCCGTGGTTTATAAAGTACGGCGTGCACGATTCTTCTATAAAAATGAAGCTTAATTTCACGCAGTTTAAGCACATCGGGATATTCCCAGAGCAGGCGGCTAATTGGGATTATATCTATGAGAAGAGTAAAGTCTTCAGAGGTGGAGCTAGCGTATTAAACTTATTTGCATACACAGGTGGAGCATCTCTAGCGGCTAAAGCAGCAGGCGTAGATGTGGTCCACGTAGACTCTATCAAGCAGGTAGTAAGCTGGGCGAATGAGAACCAAGAGCACAGTAAGTTTAAAGATATACGCTGGGTAGTAGAGGATGCACTCAAGTTTGTGAGTAGAGAAGTGAAAAGAGGGAGACAGTATCAGGGAATAATACTAGATCCTCCGGCCTATGGCATAGGGACTAAAGGGGAGCGATGGAAGCTAGAAGAAAAGCTAGGAATGCTTTTAGGACAAGTGGCTCAAATACTTGCTCCTGACGGTTTTCTGGTGCTCAATGTGTATTCACTAGGCTTATCACCCTACATTATCCAAAATCTGATGGAAGACCATTTTCCGGATCGTAATGTAGATATCTCTGAGTTATGCCTTAAGTCACGCAGTGGACAGATATTGCCGCTGGGTATCGTAGCTCGTATATAGCACGACGCAACTATCCAGCTGACTATTTCCCCATAGGTGTTCGGCCACAGATTAGAAAATAGCAGAATAAATACAGTTGGATTAAGTCATTTATACTTTGTGATTGGGGATAAAGAGACCTTTTGTCTGATTGCTTGGTCTTAAAAGCATATTTTTGTAGAAATTAATGAAGCAAGGATTCTTGATATTTATTTTGGTGTGCGTCAGTGTATTGACGTATGCTCAGCAACCTAGTGTCTCCGCTTCTGATGTGACGTTTTCTACTACCTACTGCTCGCAGACTACGGTGAGTTGGTCCAATGGTAACGGAGCCTCCCGTATAGTGGTGGCTTCTAAAGGATCACCTTTTTCTAGTCTAGTGGCTAATCAGTTTTACTTAGCAAACAGTAGTTATGGCTCAGGACATAATTTTACGACTACTGAGTTTGTGGTATATAACGGGACAGCTAGTAGTGTAATAGTCAGTAATCTAGAAAAAAATACGACCTATTACTTCGCAGTTTTTGAGTACAATGGATCAGGAACTACCTTTTTTTACCGCACTACGGGTTATCCCGAGTCTAGTGTGACTACTGCGGACTTGCAGGCAGACTTTAGTATAAATGATCCTTATCAATGTATAAACGGTAATGAGTTCACCTTTACTCCGAATGTGATTGTAGGCGGTGCCGCAGCGTTAACTTACAGATGGAGGTTTGGCGATGGAAGTACATCTACCGCAGCTATACCTTCTCATACGTACACTGCTAAAAACCTGTATGACGTGGAGCTTACTGTGTCATCCACCCAGTGTGAAGACGTAATAACAAGACCAGATACTGTAGCCCCGAAGCCAGAGGTTTCTTTCTCATTAGACCCTGCTGTAGCCGGTAATACGAGAGTTCAGTGCTTCCTAAATCCAGATGGGAGTAGTAATTATTATAAGATTCTGAATACATCTAACTACGGATTCCTCGCTACAGGGTTTTCGTTTACTGAAAAAAAATGGGACTATGGTGATGGAGTAATAGATTTGAACACCAATGATGATTTTATAGATCACAGTTATGCAGAACCTGGATTGTATGAGATAAATTTTGTGGTGTCTAATTCTTTCAATAATATAGAATACTGTACAGATTCTGCTAGTCTGCTCGTGGAGGTGAGACCTAGACCCATAGACAGCACCCTACTTTCATTGGACTCCATACAGTGTGAAGACCAAAACTTGTTCAACTTTGAATATGGCACTTTAGATCCTAGCATTATGACTTCTTGGAGTTTTGGAGATGGGAACTCTATGAATGGTAATACGGTGACACATAGCTACGCCAGCGTAGGCACATACGAAGTCACTCTGGAGGCTACAGACGCAGCAGGATGTTATGATGAATATACAGATTTTGTCCGATTAGTTTCTAAGCCTGCCAATGATTTTTCAGGGCTTGGACCTACATCATGCCTTGGGTACGAATCGATACAGCTTACTCCGCTTGTAGTAGGAGGTGAGTGGATAGGAAACGATATAGATGCTAGTGGTGTGTTTTCACCAGTCACTTTAGGAGCTAATGAAGTAGCTTATGCCATAGAGGCGGAAGGGTGCAAAGATACAGTGACCAAGACGGTGACAATCTACGAAGTGCCTGTGTTTTCTTTAGGACTAGATACCAGTATTTGCATAGGCACGTCATTTACAAAACGAGTAGATAAAGAAAATACTACGGTAATCTGGAGTACGGGGGATACAGACTCATTTACCGATGTATCTAATGCAGGAATATTATGGGCACAACGTACAGCCAATGGATGCTTACATAGAGATACTATGCGAGTGAGTGAGATCGCTGCACCGTCCATAGAGCTGGGACCAGACACGCTACTGTGCGGTGGTGGACGAAAGATAGTAGATGTGACAGCATCCGAAGCTACGTACACTTGGAGTGATGGACATACAGGCGCAGGTACGCGTACTATCACGTCTACAGGTGTGTACAGCGTAGTGGTGTCTAATAAGTGTGGGACAACTTCTGATGCTATAGAGCTGGAGTTTTTGCCGTATGCATGCGATATCTTTATGCCCAATGCATTTTCTCCTAACTCAGATGGACTGAATGACGTCTTTAGACCTTCAGGTACCATCATTATGAAGTCTATGAAAGTGTATAATAAATGGGGAGAGTTATTGTATGCTAGTACAGGTGAGGACTTTGCCTGGGATGGCTATGCCAATGATGTACGTGCACAGCAGGGGGTATACTTTTTCATCATACGCTATGAGAAACCAGAAGTGATAGGAGTGACTCCTATCATGCTATCGGGTAAACTTCAACTGGTGTATTAAAACTAAAAAAACTTAAATGCTTTTTCGAAGGCTCACTCGGATAGCCGGATTAAATATTGTAATCTTGGGCAGTGAAGAGGTAGTAGAAGTAATAGGTATTGGTATTCTGATGCCAGCTGCGAGAGTCACTTTAGGGAGCACCTCATAAGTGAAATCTGACCCTAAAGACAGATTAATGTGGTAAGGTCTGTTGTCTATTCCTAAACTGTCTTTGATCACCTGAGTGAAGTCATTTTTAATGGCAAAACCTTCTGTAGTTACTTTTATATCTCCATTTACTAGATAGTATAATCCTAGGCCACCGTTTAATTCAATCGCCGATTTATTTGGCATTTTACGCAACGCAAGAACTTTATTATATAAGAACTGTGTACCTACGTATTGTTGCCTATACTTGAGATAAGCTACTTTGGTGGAGCCTTGGGATAGGTCTCTTATTTTCGGAAGCTGTGGATGTATTACATCTAAAAACTGAAGATCATTCTGTACTAGCAGCATGTTGGTTTGATAAAACGTAGGAATCACACTAAAACTTTGGTATCTATCTATTTGCTTTCGGATCTCTATGCCTATAGATACGCTCACGTTATTACGTTGTAGAGCTTGAAGTGAGTCTGAGTTACTCTGCGGAGTAGCTCCTATTCTAGCTATATTATAGGCAGGTTCGGCTAGTATGCCTAGAGATACTTGAGCTTTTGCCCCGATAGCAATAAGGCATAAGATGAAAACAACTATTTTTTTCATGAGTTACGAAGTAAACGATAAAAACGATATGAAAGTACACATGCAGATAGAGTCAGACCTATACTTAGGCCTAACCAGATACCATTCACTCCGTGCCAAAATACAGTAGTATCAGAGGTATGAGACATCAGATATCCGAGCGGCATGGCTATGACCCAGTAGGCTATGAAAATGAGTAGACTCGGTACTTTTACATCTGCTATCCCACGTAAGATTCCTATGGATATGGTCTGTATGCCGTCACTCAGTTGGAAGATGGCAGCCAGTATAAGAAGCTGCGAACCCATAAAAACGACTCTAGGTTCATCCGTGAAAAGCTGGGTCAGCAGCGTATTGAAAAAGAAGAAAATACTGGCAAATACAATCATCACTATAAGACCTATTACAAGTCCAGCTTTCCCAAAGTTTTTGACATTCGTAGTATTGCCATTTCCATACGCTTTGGCTACACAGATACTGCTACCCGCAGAGATGCCTCCTGCGAACATGTAGGTGAGAGAAGCTAAAGTAATGGCAAGATTATGGGCAGCTAACTCCTGAGACCCTAGCCAGCCTGCCATAATAGCTGCACCCGCAAAGGCCCCTACTTCAAAAAAGTACTGTAAGCCAGTAGGAAAACCTATCTGCCATATTTTCCTGAAAAATGTAATGCGTGAAAAATCTGTAAATGAACGAATGAAGGATCGAGCAATTATAGGTACTTTATCTGAGCGAAGCATGAGCCACAGCATGCTCACTGCTAGAAATATCCGCGAGATGATAGTAGCATATCCAGCTCCATTGAGGCCGTATGCCGGGAAGCCAAATTTACCAAAAATGAGCACCCAGTTTAGGAATACATTAAGAGCTAGAGCTGCCAGTGTTATTACCATTCCACCGAAGGTGAAACCAAATCCATCACAGAGGTTTTTAGCAAAAAAGAAGATGAGCATAGGAGGCATAGACCACATCAGCAGTGTGAGGTATGGTGTAGCTAGAGCGGCTACATCCGCTGTCTGTCTGAATACATGAAACTCCTGTATGAAGACATAAGTGACCAGGGTAGTGACTAAAGCTAAACCTAGGGTGATCAAGGCACTGTCTCTCGCTAGTAAGTTATAGGAAGAAGTTTTATTTTTTCCTTGTAGCATACCTACTATCGTAGCAAAGGCCATAGTCACTCCCATAGGAAATACTGCCACTAAAAAGAAAATACTATTGCAAATTCCGGCAGCAGCTAGTTCTTTATAGCCCAGCTGACCCACCATTAGTGTGTCAAAAAAGCCAGTGAACACCATCCCCAGTTGACCGATGATGATAGGCCAGCTTATCTTGATTATATCTTTGTAGTATTGATTCACTGTAGAGCAGAAATATTTGGCGGCAAAGGAACTCTAAAAATTACTTAGTTGTGCTAAGTAGAGCAGGTATAAGTGCAAAAAGTAGTGCAACTATATTCTGAGATAGTGATCGTCTGAAGTAGTCTTTATGAAAAATGACTGGTCTAGAGATCGTAAAATCGTACAAGCGTTTTAGGATGGTCACCGCTAAACCTTAGCTTGCATATAGCTGAATGTAGTTTAAGGACTACTCGCAGTGCTTGGGTAAGATATGTCTGAGATTGTAGGCTACGAAAATGAAACCTAGATCTGCTGAAGCTCTTTTCATTGCTTTTTTGGGTGATGATATGATCAAATCCCTACTTTGACAAGCTCAGCACATTGCATTGTCTTTTCATTGTACCAAGGGAATGTTCTACGATGGACTGTCGCTGAGCGTGTATTTAAGGATTTTTAATGCTGTTTTTTTGTTATTTTTTCAGAGTTTCTGCAAACTCGTGGCGTTCTATAATGAGTTGATACTTGGCTTTAGTACACAGATCTTTTACGGGGCGTTTTTATAATTTTTGGTTTTGTCTCATTCTGAAAACGTTTTTATAATTCCAGTTGCCACTGCTTTTTAAGGTTTGTCCAGCAGGGCAGGTGTATTGATCTTGTTCAAGGTTGTAGCTGAATTCATTTCGGTTGGTTATCTAATAATTTTAGGCAGTTTATTTTTGGTATCTACGGTAGATTGTACGTTGTAGAAGACCTCAGTCACTTCGCCTCTTATTATCAGTTATCTAGCTTCGGGGTCAGAGTTAGATACTTGTTTTTGTCCTGTGTCTTGGAGTTGTTTTTCTATGTCGCGGTATTGTTGTAAATTTTTATTGTTCTTTCTATGTTCTCTGGGCTGCTTATCTATGTTCTGTTTTTCCGGAGTATCATTTTGGGTGTCCTTATCCGCTTCCGCTAGTAGTTTTGTTTCTGAGTTTATGTTCTATGTACCTCATGAGCCATAAAAACAAATAGAGTTGGTGTTATTCCCGTTGGTCCAAAAATTCTTTTTTCCGGTTCTCAAGCTCATTGACTAACTCCTGCCGTGTTATCTTTAGATTAGTGACTAAGTTACTTTTTTGCATAAATAGCCTCATGTATTTAATAGTGCCTCTTACTTTATAGTAGGTTTTGAAATAGTCCATGG
>CAWVTM010000046.1:0-13087 GCA_963933305.1 uncultured bacterium | reverse complement strand
ATGCGATTACTTAAGCAAGTGTTTTGGAGAGGAACGGATGATTGGGATACACTTCTTGCTGAGCGTGCAGCTATGAGTGGTCAGTTGGTTCTTTCTGATTTCACCAAAAACGCTATCAATAGCTTTAAGAAGAAGTAGTCTATTTTCATTTCTCGTTCTTTTTTCCTTTATTTGATTGATTTAACCTAATCAAAATCAAACCATGCAAGAACAATCAATTTTCGAGTATTTCAAACAGACTCTTACTAAGAATTATGCCAATTTTGAAGGACGGGCTAGACGAAAAGAGTTTTGGAGTTTCACATTAGTATCGTTCATCATCTCAATTGTCTTAACAGCAATTGATACCACAGTCTTGAATACCCCTTTGGGAGAAAACGGAATATTGGTCAATATCTTTAATCTTGCATTTTTTGTGCCCTCAATTGCTATTGGCACAAGAAGGTTGCACGATATAGGAAAGAGTGGATGGATGCAGCTTTTATATTTCTTCATAATCATCGGTTGGATTTGGTTACTTATTTTATTCTTCACGGATGGTCAAGCTGAGAATAATGAATATGGACAAAACCCTAAAAATCCAAAAAACGAGTTAGATGCTCTAGGAACAGAGTAATTCTATTATAACGCATAAAAAACATTTACCTAACGAAAGCACTCTTTCCTACAAAACCAGAATCAGAACCCATTTATCCTTCCTATACTTGCTCGCATATGAAACCATTCTCTTTACTTGCTTTATTATTAATTTTAAGCAGCTCTAGTTTTGCTACACACCTCATAGGCGGTGAAATAACCTGTAAAAATCTAGGTACGACAGAAAACAATGATATTAGATACCATATTTCTGTTACTCTTTTAAGAGACTGTGATGGAGTGCCATTAGCTGATAACATAGATATTAACAATCTTAGCCGTAGAATGCAATAAGGTTGCTATGTTCAATGTCCCGTAAAAGCTTCAAGCAACACGTTTTTCTCATTGTAAAACCCATCTTATCTGGAGAAATTGTAATAATCAAGTAGACAAATACGAGGTCTTCCGACGTGAAGATAAGGAGGTTAATTTCACTTCTCTAGGCTACACCGACGGTCCATTAAGGAGCTTTATAGATTCTAGCATTACTGAGCAGGGAATGTACGTATACTATGTAGAAGGTATCTCAGATTCTTTCACTTCCGGATCATCTAATAAGGATACTATAGCCTGGTGGAATCTCTCTACAGCATCTCAGCACATAGGGGACTTGAACTTCTTTCCAAATCCAGTTTCCTCAAAATTAACGCTAAACAGCATTCATAAAATTCAAACAGTTATCATATTGGATCCCTTTGGGAAGAAAATCATCAAACAGAATATTCCTGATCTAACACAAACTGAACTTGACTTAACCCAATTAAGCACAGGAATGTACTTCGTTCTGGCACAAACTAAAAACGGCTTCTTCACGAAAAGGGTATTGAAAGAGTAGTCTCTCTACGTCTTCTTCACGTACTCCGTGATGATCACGATAGTCTGTCCATCTACCTTGCCTTCTATATACGTTTCATTATCTGGATCTAAGCGGATATTTCTTACTGGCGTACCTCTTTTTGCGATCATACTACTGCCCTTCACTGGAAGGTCCTTGATCAGCACCACGGAGTCTCCTACATTTAATAGAACGCCATTACTATCTCTATGGACCACACCGCTAGTAGGTGCAGTTTCTACGCCTTCTTTAGCCCAAGCAGTTGTTTCTTCATCCATATACATCATGTCCAAAAGGTCTGCTGGCCATCCCTCCTCTTTCAGCTTAGTAAGCATCCGCCACGCTACTACTTTCACTGCATTGGCTTCTGCCCACATGCTATCATTCAGACATCTCCAGTGATTGGCATCTACTTTTTCTGTATCTTGGAGTTGTTCGTTGCAGGTCTCACAAGTCATCACACAGTTATCTGCTACATTGCCATCCTTCGGGGCTACTTCATATACTGACAAACCCGCTTTACCACCGCACATCTCACAACTATCGCTGCCCCTATCTCTTAAATCTTGCTCTACACTCATGTTTCCTATTTGTTTTTTAGCATATCGAGTGCTACGTCTACGATCATGTCTTCTTGTCCGCCTACCATTTTTCGCTTGCCTAGTTCTTGTAAAATGTCTGCGGTATTGAGCCCGTACTTCTGTGCGGCTCGCTCACTATGTAGCAAGAAACTAGAATACACTCCGGCATAGCCTAGGCTAAGCGTCTCTCTATCTACACGTACGGGTCTTTCTTGCAGTGGACGAATCACATCATCAGCTAAATCCATTAGCTGATATAAATCTGAATTATGCTCTACTCCCATTCTATTCAGCACAGCTATGAGTACTTCTAGCGGGCAATTACCTGCTCCTGCTCCCATACCTGCAAGTGATGCATCTAAGCGTGTAGCTCCATGCTGCATGGCCACTATCGTATTGGCTACACCTAGACTTAAGTTATGGTGGCAGTGGATACCTATCTCCGTTTTACTATCTAATGTATCCTTGAAAGCTTTGATTCTGTCAGCTACGTCATCCATCAATAATGCTCCTGCACTATCTGTCACGTACACACAATCAGCTCCGTAGCTTTCCATAAGCTTAGCTTGCTCTGCAAGTTTCTGAGGGGCACTCATATGTGCCATCATAAGAAAACCACCTACGTCCATTCCTAGCTTTTTAGCCGCTTCTATATGCTGTCTACTTACATCTGCTTCTGTACAGTGTGTTGCCACACGCACTGATCGAACACCAAGGTCGTATGCTTTTTTGAGGTCTTCTATAGTGCCAATTCCTGGCAATAGCAGGGTGGTAAGTACCGCGTGATTCAACTCTTCAGCTACCCCTTCTAACCAGTCCCAGTCTGTATGAGCACCAAATCCATAGTTAAAGCTACCACCGCTTAGTCCATCTCCGTGAGAAATTTCTATCGCATCTACTCCTGATTTATCCAGCGATATAGCAAGATCTTTGAGTTGTTTTTTACCATACTGGTGACGAATGGCATGCATTCCGTCTCGAAGGGTTACGTCTTGTATGTACATAGTTTAAAGTTCCAAATTTTTAAAAATTCCAAAATCCATTAGTCTAGTTTATTAATTATTGCTGATAATATTTTTCTCAGTTCTCCAGCTTCTTGTATCAGATTATCCAGTTCTTGAGATTCTAATTTATTCGCTCTTTTAATTATAGTCAGCCAATAAACACTTTCTTTGGCTTCCTTCCTCGCTATTCTAAGTCTATACCCAAAATCCTTCGGCCCTAATTTCTCATTGGCCTCAATATAATTAGCACCCACTGAACCAGATGATCTTACTACTTGCTTTGCATCTTCTATGTTAGCAATGCTCCTAGGTAAGTCTTTTATAAATAACCTTAAATTCACAGCAAAATCAAGCGTTCTATCCTCTAAATCGTATTTACTCATGCCTTTGGGTTTTGGACTTTTATTTTTTGGTGCTTATGGCGATCAGCTTCTCCCCTACAGCCATTGCAGCACTTGTCATTATATCTAAGTTACCTGCATACTCTGGCAGATAGTGTCCCGCTCCTATTACTTGTAAAAGTACGGTAGTTTTTAAACCGCTTTTAAATCCTACTCCTTCTATGAATACAGGTTCATCTTCGGGAATATCGTCAAACTGTACTTCTTGGTGTAGCGTATACCCTGGCACATATTTTTGTACCTCGGCTACCATGGCGTGTATGCTTTCTCTTATCTCTTCCCTATCTGCTTGCTCACTTAGTGTGAACACGGTATCTCGCATTACCAAAGGTGGTTCTGCAGGATTTAGGATGATAATGGCTTTCCCTTTGGTAGCGCCGCCTACTTTTTCTATAGCTTCAGATGTGGTCTCTGTAAACTCATCAATATTAGCTCTGGTACCAGGCCCAGCACTCTTACTGGCTATACTGGCTACTATCTCACCGTAATGTACTTTGGCTACTCTACTTACTGCTGCTACTATAGGAATAGTGGCTTGGCCTCCGCAAGTCACCATATTCAAATTTAAATCTAAGGCTAAGTCAAAGTCTAAATTCAATTTACTTCGCAAATCGTCATCAAATGATACGGCTGGGACTACAAAAGGACCTATGGCTGCTGGCGTCAAATCCACTACCTTTTTGCCTGGGAATGCTTTTATCTTACCAAAATTATACAGATGTGCTTTGGCTGATGTAGCGTCAAATACCACATCTATCTCTTCCCAAATGGGCATTTCTATCAATCCGTCTATACCTGTGGCACAAGTCTCTACCCCCATTCGCTGAGCTCTGGCAAGTCCATCAGAAGCCGCGTCTATTCCTACGAAACATCCCATTTCTAAAACGTCTGAAGTCCGTATTATCTTTATCATCAGATCTGTTCCGATGTTACCACTTCCTATAATTGCTACCTTTATCAAATCTAAGTTTAAAATTAAGTTTAAGTTTAAAACGCAAAGAGCTTACGCTCCTCCTTTTATATTTTTTATAAGTGTAATTAGTATTTTTATGAGTTGAGTGTTCTCGTCTAATAATATCTCTCTATTTAATTCTTTCCCAACTTTTCGTCTTTGCATTATTCTAAGGTTTTATTTGAGTTTATTTTAACTCTTTGAAAGCTATGCGACCTTTATTAATATAATCATTATCCGCTCCAGTTCCTTGCATTTCGCCAAAGTTTAGAGCAGAACTGCCTGCTGATCTAATTATTTGATTTGCAAGGTAGTCATTGGAAAAACTGCTGGGCAGTGTCTCTGCAAAATCCATCATATCTGCAGCAAAGACAATCAATCTTTCTTCTAAGTCAAATTTCTTATTCGTCATTCTACTTTATACTTAGATTTAAACTTAATAAATCTCCAATTTTACCGATCCTAATCCTTCTATTTCTGCTTCAAATTTATCTCCCTGAGCTATAGGCACCATTGGACCTAAAGCTCCACTGAGCAAAACCTCTCCTTTTTTAAGTGGACTACCTTGCTTAGCCATAGTCTGTGCTAGCCATAGAGCAGCATTCAGTGGATTATCCATACACGCTTCACCAGTACCTTCTGACGCTATTTCACCATTTTTAGTCATGGTCATTTGGCAGCCCACTAAGTCTACATCATCTATAGACACCTTCGTATCTCCGAGTATGTAGTGACTAGCACTGGCATTATCCGCTATAGTATCTGTTATCCTGATATTCCAGTCAGCCACTCTACTGCCCACTATCTCTATACTCACAGTAGCATAATCTATAGCCTCTATAAGGTCTGTGATGTTAAAATCACCTTCCAGATCTGCTCCCAAAACGAATGCTATTTCGGCTTCCGCCTTAGGCTGCACTAGTTCAGAGTAAGCTAGTTTACCGTCCTTCACTTCCATAGTGTCAAAAAGTATCCCATAATCTGGCTGATCCACGCCCAGCTGTTTCTGCACGGCAAATGAAGTAAGACCAATTTTTTTGCCTTTGATCGCCTCCCCATTTGCTACTCTTCGCTCAGTATTGACTCGCTGGATGGCATAGGCCGTATCTAAGTCTGTTTCACCTATATGCTCACGGATGGGTGCTATGGTACTTTTCTGAGTATGTGCATCCCACAGAGACTTCGCTATTTCTTCTACCTTATTCATCAAGGCACGAATATAAGTCCTAATATATCCCTACGTTTGTTCTATGTCAGTGGGCAAACAAATCAAGTCTTTCAAGTACGCATTTCAGGGTATTTATACCTTTTTTAAAACCGAGCGAAACGGAAGAATACACCTGCTCGCTGCTACAGCCTCAGTGATTCTAGGAGTCTACTTAGGCGTAGATAAAACGGACTGGCTCTGGCTCTCACTTGCCATCACTCTGGTAATAGTGGCTGAGATGATAAATACCGCCATAGAGCAAGTATGTAACCGCATCACTACAGACCAAGATGAAGCTATAAAAGCAATAAAAGACATCAGTGCAGGTTTCGTACTTATCTGTGCTTTTTTTTCTATTATACTCGGTGCAATCATTTTTAGCCCTTATCTGTTTAACTAATATGGACATCCAAGAGTTATACGATTCAGGCAAATTTGAAGAAGTTATCAAACAATTTCGAAAAGGGAAACCTTCTCCTACTTTAGCCTTTGCTTACCAAAAGACGAAGCAGTGGGATGAAGCGATGGAGATATGGACCAGTCTTATAGCTCAATACCCAGACGCAGCAGAATACTATGTAGAACGTGGCGTATGTAAATTTAACCTACGATTTAAACACGCTATCCAAGATTTTGACTACGCTATAGAAATGGAATCAGATAATCCGTACTTCTACAGCTGCCGTGCATACATCAAAGATAAAACGGGTGATACCGAAGGAAGTGTAGAAGACTACACCAAGGCTCTAGAGCTAGATCCTGAGGATGCCATTACACTCAATAATCTCGGCCTGGCAGAGCAAAAACTAGGTTTTACTTCTAGATCTAGAGAACGCTTCAAGTACAGCGATGATCTACTGGGTGTGAAAACAATAGACTCCCGTGCTCCAGAAGACTACCAAAAACTAACACATACTCCACCAGAGAAGACTACCCTATGGCAAGAATTTAAGAAAATGCTCACCAAAGATGGTTTTAAGATTTTCTGGAAAGAGTTGAAAGGGTAGTTATTCCTTATTCTCTGTTCCGTACAGCAGTCGTTTCATTTATCTAATACCTTTTAAACGCTTACAAATAAATCTTCTTCCTGTCTATCTGTATAGTACACGTAATTACTTTCTTCGGCTAAAAAAAGTACATTTGATAAAACGCAAACTTGCAGATGCAGGCTTTAGCTAATGTATTATGAATGAAATAAAAGAAACTGGCGGAGCTAAAATCGGAATGGCAAATCCTAATGAAACTGATGCTTTAAACCCGCACTAAAATCACGAAGGTTTCCTAGGGCCTATAAGACCGACAATAAAGACCGTATTGCTATTATTAGGCGAACCCGTGCACCGTACCCGTGATACTTCTACAAGCTCTGCAAGCTTCACTGTGATTAACGTTTTATACCTACTATACTTCTGGATAAGAATGAATCACTTTGTCCATATAAAACTATTTCTGGACTCCCATATCCAGTATTTTAGTTTCTCTTAGTTCATCATTTATTTGTGTTAGGACTTTGGCTCCAGCCTCCCCATTTACCAAAGCCGGACCATAGCATCAACGTATTATTTTGACGCGTTGCAAAACTTAAAAATTCAGTTTGGTGTTAATAATATGATTTGATGTATATTCCACAACTTGATTTATACACCTATCAGAACATAAACGAAGCCAAAATGAATGACTAACCTGAATATTGTAAAACGTAGTATTGATATTTTATTATCATCCGAAGTAAAAGATCGCATAGAAAAAACGATACTGACTATTGCTATACTTAGTTACCTAATTCATCTTTTTCTAATCTTCCTCAATACACAAGGTATCATAGAATTAGAGCAAAAGTTTTTTAAAAATCCAATTGCAGCTATTTATACTCCGTTTTCTTTCATACTTATCTATGAAGTATACTTGCTCATTTATTTTTTACCCAAATCTATCACCGTATACATAGGTAAGCAATATGAGATAATCACACTCATCGTAATTCGGCGTATTTTTAAAGATATAGCTTATGTAGAACTTACCTCAGAGTGGTTTCAAGATAAGAATGACTTGAGGTTTACGTTTGATGTGCTCACTTCTTTAATCCTCTTTTTTCTGATATTTCTGTTTTACAGAAACATACAAACCAAAGACTACAAAATAATAGACAGTCCGACCAAAGAAGGCGTAAATATTAAAAAGTTCATCGCCTTAAAACAGTTTCTGGCTGCTTTATTGGTGCCTATTTTAGTTATTTTAGCGTTTTATACACTTACACATTGGGGTGCCGCGGCATACAGTAATTACTCCAACGGAATCCTAGAATTCAAAAAAATAAATAACATCTTCTTTGACGAGTTTTTCTCTGTTTTGATAATAATAGATGTGCTCTTACTACTATTTTCTTTCTTTTACTCGGATAAATTTCATAAAATTATTCGAAACTCAGGATTTGTAATATCTACCATATTGATTAAAATATCCTTTTTATCTGAAGGAATAGTGAATAATCTACTGATAATCGGAGCGGTTCTCTTCGGGTACGTGATTTTAATCATTCACAACCTGTACGAGAAAGAAGATGTAGATACTAAGATTCAAAATGACGGCGTATCCTAGTCTATAATGCGCTGGTATTTAAAAATTTAAACTTCCCTATTGACTTTTTTCACTTCAGTAAACTACTAGAAGTAGTCTATAGATAGTAGTCCATAGATAGTAGTCCATATCTACAATAGATCCGCTTGTGAAATTTTTACAATTCAAGTAAATTGTAAAAACAACATTTTGTTTAGATTTGCCTAACACACTCACTCAGTATGAACTCAAAAAAATCTACCATGAATAAAATACAAAATATCCTACTCATTACCACTCTACTTATGTCCGTCACTTCGTGTAAAGAAGATCCAGTGGAGCAGCCAAGTACACTTACTGATGGACTGGATGGCTACTCGCTTATATGGTCTGACGAGTTCAATGATGGAGCTGTGAACCTAAGTAACTGGGTATATGAGACCGGAGATGGGACTGCATACGGATTACCTGCTGGCTGGGGAAATAGTGAGCTACAGCTCTATACTACTCAGCAAGAAAACTCTGGTATAGAAACGGATGGAGAGATTTCCTCATTATATCTAAGAGCAACAGGTGATGCTGCTGGAGGCTACTCTTCTGCCAAACTGACTACAAATAAGCTATTCAGCATGCATTTTGGGCGTATAGACGTTAAGGCAAAAATGCCGTCTGGAAAAGGACTTTGGCCAGCCATCTGGATGCTAGGTGATAATAAAGGACAAATAGACTGGCCTGGATGTGGTGAAATAGATATAGTAGAAATCTTAGGCGACGAACCTAATAAGATGTACAGTACCCTCCACTATACCAATAGCGAAAAGAAACACGGTCAACTGCAAGGAAGCAACACGCTCAACAGTGGTACATATGCAAACGCCTATCACGTGTACTCTCTAGACTGGACTCCAGAGGCGCTTGCTTTTAGTATCGATGGTGTAGCATTTCAGCGTATGCCAATAGAAGCGGACATGAAAGAATTTTTAAGAAGCTTCTATCTCGTCATGAATGTAGCTGTAGGTGGAAACTGGCCAGGCTCTCCAGATGAAAACACTACATTCCCTCAAAGCATGAATGTAGACTATGTACGTGTGTACTCCAAAGACGATTTTACCGCTCCCGATGCTCCTACTTTAAATATAGAAGAAGAGACCCTTGGTCAGATTATAGACCCTACCATAGCAGCCAATGCTATCCAAGACGGTTTCGATGGACTAGGAGAAGCTGTGGTAGTAGTATATGGTGCTGGTGGTGAACCTGCCGTATCTGAGTCTGATGACGCCATAGATGGTGACAAAAGCCTAGTATTAGATTTTCCAGGAGGAAACTGGGGAGGAGCATACCTCGAACTGGCAGGACCTAAAGATATGAGCAGTTTTACCTACCTGTACTTTTCGCTGAAGCCAAGCACTCCAATAGCAGATGCAGAACTAAAACTAGAGAGCTCGTCTACTGATGCTACCGTCTACCTGACTGACTATACTAGCACTGATGTGGGTCAAGGATTTACGGAGTATCGTATTCCTCTTGCAGACTTTGACGGACTGGATCTTTCGAAGATTTCTATACCGTTTGCTCTATGGAATCCAAAAGATGCTAGTAGTGCTTTTGCTATCTCCAAGGTACTCGTAGATAACCTACACTTCGGCAACTAATCTAAGCTAACTAAGCTCTGGGATAATACTATTATCTTGGTATCACAAGACTACCTTTAGTTTAATAGTTGAGCGTATGTGAAGGTTTCAAGGAAAACTCCATAAATAAGAACGCTGTATTTATATAAATTTACGATTACCAATTATTTAGTCTATAATGTAATCAACGATTTGGATAATATTATTGTCATACCGAAAAACATCAAGAGTCAGGCTGCCTTGGTAAATACGCATAACTCATCAGAAAAACTAAGCAAATACCACTTCGGGGACGCTTCTTACTTTGATGAAGAGTTCGTTACTACTGCACAAGAGACTTCTTATACCACCATATATCCTAAGACTCTAGTAGAGAAGGTAGATAGCCCAGACATTCCCTCAGACTGGAGTATGAATCCTTACCAAGGATGTGAGCACGGCTGCGTATACTGCTATGCTCGTATCACTCACGAGTACTGGGGATATAGTGCTGATAGTGACTTCGAAAAAAAAATATTAATTAAAGAAAATGCCCCCGAGCTCCTTATCAAAAAAATAAAAAGCCGCTCCTGGAGTGGTCAGCCAATAATGCTCAGCGGTGATACAGACTGTTATCAGCCAGCCGAGCTAAAATATGAGATCACTCGTAAACTGCTACAAGTCTGCCTAGATCACAACCAACCAGTTGGCATCATCACTAAAAATGCTTTAGTATGCCGAGATATAGACATCCTAGAGAAGCTAGCAGCTAAAAACTTAGTGCAGGTACATATCTCCATCACTACCCTAGATGAGGAGCTCCGCAAAGCTATGGAACCACATACTTCCAGTACTAAAAAAAGACTACAGACTATTACCAAACTCAGTGAGCATAATATTCCAGTACACGTGATGCTAGCTCCTATTATCCCTGGCCTTAATAGTGACGAAATATTTGATATCTGTGCGGCTGTGAGTAAAGCAGGAGCTTCATCGCTCGGTCACACGATGGTGAGACTCAATGGAGTTATCGCATTACTTTTTGAAGACTGGATACAGAAAACATTTCCACTAAAAGCAACCCGTGTAATGAATCTTATCTCTGCTATACAAGGCGATAAATTAGGAAGAAGTAACTTTGGCGAACGAATGCGAGGCATAGGTACCATAGCAGTATCTATAAACGAGCAAGTACGCTTAGCTAAGAAACAATATGGCTTAGCCATCAAACCAAAGCCACTAAATACCGCGGTATATAAATCTGCATCCACAATTCAGCTGCATCTATTTTAACTGAGCTAAAAAAGCAGTATTTCTATTTTCTTATGGCCGGTCCCTTATCTAAGAATCCATTCTTCATGTTTTTCACTAGTACTGTAGTCCTTGCATTCCTCTCAAAATAAAATGAACTTCTTCACCATATCCAACTGCTAATTAGCATCTACTGGAAAAAGATAAAATAGCACCTTATATTGCTTACCTTCAACATATTAATTTTTAAAAACAGTGTTGTTATTAGTATAAAAATGCAATGAAGTATGCTATAAACTGTGCAACTACCTGCATTTGTCATTTTGCCTTTTCGGCAAAATATGTTCTCAGAAGACCCTAAGTATACGGGCATTCTAATCTTCATAATGGTAGTCCCACTCCTCAGGGCAAACGCATTAAAAACAATGATCTCTGATTATCCACAAGTTAGTTTTTAGTGCTGGCTTGAATACGAAACTTGTATAAGTGTAAAGCACTGATTTCAAAATTGAAAGAATCTTAGTGCGTTTGCCCTTTCCCACTCCTAGTCTGAATTCATAGTCCATTCATTTTATTCTATCTTTGCTGCATGGAGCCGAAAGAATGCTTGCACTGTGGTAAAGACGTAATAGGTAGAGCAGATAAAAAATTCTGCGATAATCAATGCCGTAACGAGTTTAATAATACCCAAAATAGTACTTCTAATAATTACATCCGTAAGGTAAATCGCCTTATCAAACAGAACCGAAACATTCTGGAAGAGCTCACGCCAAAAGATAAATCCATAAAAGTCACTAAAAAAGAATTAGCTAAACTAGGTTTTAGCTTTGAGTACTTTACCAATACATATACAACTAAGGCAGAGAAGACTTATTTCTTCTGCTACGAGTATGGCTATTTAGACTTAGGGAGTGATTACTTTGCACTAGTATATAACAAATCCTACGTGACCGATTAATGAAAGAAATTTTAAATAGTGAAATATGGGAGTTTGGTGAAAACGCTGTGGTCACTGTAAACAGTGTCTTATACATCGTATTATCTGGAGTAATCATCTGGTTCACCTATAGATGGGTAAAAAAGCTAAGCCGTAAGGCTGTCACAGCAGGAAGACTAGATACGGGTCGTCAATTTGCTGTCATCCGCATCACTAAGTACATACTGATAGTAGTATTCGTCACTATCGCATTAGTATCACTCAGCGTCAAAGCAGAGGTTTTCGTATTTCTAGCACCATTATTAATCGGTATCGGCCTAGGTCTTCAGCAGATAGCCAATGACATTATCTCTGGTCTAATTTTATTGATAGAACCCTCTATACGAGTGAACGATGTGGTAGAAGTAGACAATATTCTTGCTCGAGTATCAGAGATTGGGCTGCGTACCTCTAAGGTGGCGACGCGTGACGGCATAGCAATGATTATTCCCAACCATAAACTGGTCAGTGAAAACCTCATTAATTGGAGTTCAAATGATACAGCTACGCGTTTTAGTATAAAAGTAGGTGTAGCTTATGGTAGTGATGTGAAGTTAGTTGAGAAGCTTCTTTCTGAAACAGCTTGGAAACACAATAAGGTCATCACAAACCCTTCTCCAATTATCCTATTCAAGGATTTTGGCGAATCGAGCCTTGACTTCGAATTAATATTTTGGAGCAATCAACTATTTATTATTGAACAGACAAAAAGTGAGATTCGGTTTATGATAGATCACGCATTTCGCGAGAATGATATTCAGATCCCATTTCCACAGCGAGATATACATGTTAAATCTGGCAATGGCCTAACATAATTTACTCTAGAAAAATAGAACAACAAGATAAAATTACTGTTTGGCATCAACTGACTATGACATCTGGTCTAGATGACATACGGGCCAACGATACATCTGCATCTAGCCTAGTTTATAAAGCAGATGCAGGTACACGCTGGGCGTATCATAATACACCGTATACTTTATTAGAAAGAGCAGTAGAAAATGCTGCAGGTCAAGACTACAATACTTATTTTAATACCGTACTGCAAAACAAAATAGGTATGACGGGAGATTGGCAA
>CAWVTM010000045.1:0-13163 GCA_963933305.1 uncultured bacterium | reverse complement strand
TTTTGAAAACCCTTGGGGATTAACTACTCCCAAAGGAAATGTAAAAAAAATGAGTTCCATATTAGATGGAGCAGTATTCCCGGGCACACAAGGTGGACCACTAGAGCACGTGATAGCAGCGAAAGCAGTAGCTTACGGCGAAGCACTAGAACCTAGTTTCAAAGAGTACGGCAAGCAAGTAATAGCAAACGCATCCGCACTATCCAAGGCAATGGTAGCTAGGGGTTACAAAATTATATCTGGTGGTACGGATAACCACATGATGCTGATAGACCTCAGACCCAAGGATGAGAATCTGACAGGCAAAGTAGCAGAAAACGCACTGGTAAAAGCAGACATTACCCTCAATAAGAATGCAGTACCGTTTGAGACTCGCTCGCCATTCGTCACTTCGGGTATACGCATAGGGACACCTGCCATCACTACCCGTGGAATGAAAGCGGAGCATATGGATAAAGTAGCTGAACTAATAGACCGTGTACTCGTAAATCCTGAAAACGAAGCCAATCTTGCTGCTGTAAAGTCAGAAGTAAATGCTTGGATGAACGATTTTCCACTCTACGGATAGTAGGGTTTTCTCTACTTTCAGATAATCACACTATATTGGCCTACTTTAAGTAAAAAGACTAAGCACATCAAAACTACTTTATCACATATTAAACAATACTGGCGAAATGATATCCTAGCTGGATTCAGTGTTTCATTAGTAGCTCTTCCGCTTTCTATAGGCGTAGCCTTGGCGATGAACCTTCCTCCAAAAGCTTTGCTTGCGGGAATATTTGCCGCTATCGTAGGTGGTATTTTTACTTCGTTTATTAGAAGTGGAAGTGTGTCTATAAACGGGCCCTCTCCGGCTCTCATAGGCATAGTCATAGCAGGCATGGCTGTACTCGGAAGTTGGGAGTATATGTTGGCTGCTTTTGTGTGTGCAGGAGCGTTGCAGGCTCTGTTTGGGGCTTTTAAACTCGGAGGTCTTGCGGACTTCATTCCCTCATCTGTAGTGCAAGGAATGATGGCTGCTATAGGTGTTATCATTCTCGCAGGTCAGGTTCACTCTGGCCTGGGTGTAGAGATAGGAGAAATGAATGACTTTGAAAAACTATTGGAAATTCCATACAGTTTAGCAAAAATGAATCCCCTTATCGCTATTATCTTTTTTAATAGTTTAATTATCTTAGCTATACACCCTAACGTAAATAATAAGTTTATCAAATACGTGCCCGCACCTATTTGGCTGCTATTATTTGCAGTACCATTATATATACTTTTCGAATACTTGCTGGACGGTCAAATCACCATGTTTGGAACAGAGCATTCACTCAACCCAGCTAAAGATCTTATTAATTTTGAACTTCCGCGTGACATAGTTAATGACTTATTAGTCTTTCCTGACTTTGACAAGGTAACAAGTGTAAGTTTTTGGCTAGTCGTACTCTCTGTGTTTTTAGTTTCTACTATAGAAACGCTAGGATCTGCTAAAGCTATAGACAAAATAGATCCACTAAAACGCAAAACCAATCTTAACAAGGATGTAGCAGCTATGGGTCTAAGCACTGTTCTCTCGGGTTTTATAGGCGGGCTTCCTGTGATTGCTGTGATCGCACGTAGCTCTGTAAACATAAATCACGGTGCGCGAACACGGTTAAGTAACCTTGTTCACGGTGTGCTCATTCTCTTATTTGTATTCTTACTTTCAGACTATATCAAAATGGTACCTAAGGCGGCTCTAATGGCCATCTTGGTATTTACAGGCTATAAACTCGCCTCTCCCAAGGTGTTTAAAGATGCCACCTTAAAAGGGTATGAGCAGTTTCTGATACTTAGCGTCACACTAGTTTCCACGCTACTTACAGACCTTAATAAAGGTATACTCATAGGAATACTGTTTACTATAGTGATACACTTAGTACGCTCTCATTTGCCTGCTACACTTTTTTTTAAGTATTTAGCAAAACCCTATTTCCATCTTTCAGAGATAGACGACCACTACCACCTCCGCGTAAAGGGAGTAGCTAATTTTAGTAGTATACTAAAACTTAGAAAGAGGCTAACAGAAATACCTCCCAAAAATAAAATTGTCTTTGATTTTTCACGTACACGACTAGTGGATTTTAGCATGTTAGAGTTTGTAAATACGTGGGGAAAAGATTACAAAAATGAACAAGGAGGACGTTATGAAATCATAGGATTGGACGAACATCTTACCACAAGTGAACATCCATATACCATACATGCTCTACCTCAAACTGTAGCTAAGCCACTCTCCAAAAGACAAAACGAACTTAAAGAATATGCTTTTGCCAACGGCTGGTCCTTTGAACCTAAACTAGACTGGAATACTGATTATCTAATAGAAAACACCTTCTTCGAAACTAGACCTATAGAATACTTAAAAAATAGAATGACCGGCAAGTTTCCCTGCAATGCTGCTTGGGATCTAGTGGACATGACCTTTGATGAGGGAGCCCTTATGACTGCCGAAGTGCATAACATGAGTATGATGCTGATACACTTTAATCAAGATATCCCGAATTTCCAGTTGGATAAAGAACGCCTTTTTAACAGACTGCTAGATTTTGCCATAAAAGAAGATATAGATGTAGCAGAAGACTTTGATACCAGGTTTTCTGTGAAAGGACAAGACCGTAAGGCTATCAAGAAATTCTTCACTCCAGAGCTACGCTCATTTATTAAAGACAACGATAAGTATCACATTGAGAGTACAAATAATGTAATTTTAATCTTCCGATACTTCCGAATAATGAGCATCTCAGAGATAAAAGAGCTTAATTCCTTTGGTGAGCAGCTAAGTGCTCATTTTCATAACTGTGTGGAGATGCCGAAAGAAGCACCATAATTCGTTGCCAATTCCGGAACAGCCAAAGCGTGGAGACTTTGTGTACTTAGGAATATGCTAGTCTTTCCCATCCTATACTCAGCAGCTGCATTCCAAACTATTCCTTGAAAATTGCCATAGCCTAGGGCAGTGAGTACTTTTAACTTATTACTAAACTCGTGCGTAATTCCCGCTCTACCAGTTACTCCTAAAGCCCCTAAATCTATTGCACTAGCTTGTAATAACAACATTGTACGGCAGCTTAACTCATGTTGCCAGCCTACCTGTAACCTACTCGGCAAACTTGCCCATTTACTGGAGCTTCTACCTCTATCTAAAGTCGCATTATACGTAGAGTCTACTCTATTTTCTATGGACGTGCTATCAGATAAAAAATTTAACTGTAAACCCGTAAATCTAAATGTACTGTCAAAAGTTATAGTCTCGTTATCCAGCAATCTCGTCAGATTAAAATCTGAAGCAGAAAAAACCAACGTGTTGCTTCTGTTCCACGTATACCGAATATCTAAGTCACCTTCTACGCCTACCCCTTGTAGTCCGTTTCTGGCAGTAGAAAACTCCGCATCGTCTACTGTGACATCCAGGTAGCTCCCACCAGATGAAGTGAACACACTTAACTCCTTAGCTTGTAAAGACCTATAGCCTGTTAGAAAACTAACTCCATACCCCAGCTTTACTTGAAACTTTTCGTTGCTAGTTAAGTTTTGTGTTGCTCCTAATACAAGGTTAGATGAGCGAATGTATTTTACATTTTCACTCTTTACTTTAGCACCTTGGAAACTACCGTTTCCTAACAAGAGCAACTCCGTAAGCTCCTTATTGCTATGAAAGCCTACTAAACTTTTAAACTTAACTCGTATACCCCACTTTTTAGTGAGCTTGTACTCGGCACTTGCTCTACTTTCTGCGTAGATATTGTTTTTAATAGCGCTCCCGTCTAGAAACTGCTGCTTAGCACTCTCTGTGAATGTAGCTCTAAAGAGCACATCATTAAAAAGTCTCGTATTTAGAGCGTTGGAACCAGCTACAAAATCTCCACTCAACTTGATGGATCCTTTATTCCAGTCTGCATCAAAAGCGTTACCTAAGAATAAAAAACTGTCCCTTGACTGAGCATTACCGACTAAAGGCAATGCACAAATGAGGATTAAAAGCCTAAAGTTTGTTTTCATATATAAAGTTTGTAATAAGTTGTACTTCTACTCCGTAGTCACTGTACATCTTATATCGGGTTGCATCTTTTGTATTTAAAATTACGGTCACCTCCACCTGCTCTGCAGATTTAAGGAGCTGAAACTCTGTACGCGAAATAGATACTGCTACTTCACTTTCTACTTGCCCAACGGTCTTGCCAGTGAAAGCATCCACCTCTGCTGCTGACATTCGTGATCCCGCATCTGGCACCTTTTCAAATAGCAATTCCCCTTGCCTATCTATAAATTGTAACTTCAACTCGCCTTCAAACGGAAAGCTGTTTTTAACCTTCAACAAAAGTCTTCCTTCCTTTATGTTTTGTGTCTCATTATTATCACCCAAAAGGTTAAACTCCTCTGTAGTGGTAAGCGAAAACGAGTCTAAGCCAATAGTAAGCGGTGCTTCAATCTTAAAGTTAACGGCTACTTTGCTCTGTGCAAAGGCAAAGTCATTTCTATTTACTGTCCCATTTGGCCTAATTACTACGTCTAAATCTGGATAAAGTTTATTTGGCATGTTTTCTAGAAACTGCTTTACATTAGAGTTGCTCTTGTCTAAAATTATTGATTTTTCGAATGCAGTAAAAGGTGGATTCGTTGCTTTTTCAAGTAGTATAGTAGATGACAATTCACCCATAGGGGATAGTTTAACTTTCTCTCCATTATTCGTGTTTTCTGAAATCAGCTCATTTACTGTTACACTTGCTTGTATGCCAAAGGAGTTATAAAAGTCTAAACTAATCTTAGCATCATCCAGTAATATTTTACCGCTTAGATTATCAAAAGCTTTTAGCATTACGGTGTCCCGTGTACCGAAATCATGCTGCCCAGGGTCTCCAATTACGAGATCTGGTTTTACGTCAATGAGCCCAAACTCTATAGATATCTTGTCGTCTAGCGAAAGCGTTCTTTCCACCCCAGAGTACTTAATACTAGCTGTAAGCTCATTGTATACGTGATTATAATCTGGAGCATTGCCGAGAATTTCTCCCCACAAAAAAATATTAAAACTATCTATTGGGAATTTTTCTTCAACAAAGACCGTCTCACCTTTGGGTGCTGCGGGTATAGTCCATTGTTTAGTAATAGATATTCCTGGTGCATCCCATCTGCTACTATTGGGTATACTATAGTTTAATACTATAGCTTCTTCTATGCTAGATTCAACCTTCATCAGTATAAACCCTGACTTTACATAGACCTGAGTAAGCTCTGCTCCCCCAAACTCGTACTTTGTCTCGTCTTCTCGTTCTACCAAATTCTGAGCAGGAAAAATCGCCGTTGCCACTTGCGGTTTTAAATCTCTAATAGTGATTGTCGTTCTAATCCCTTTACTGGCATCTATAAGCACATCTCCATTGCTCGCTCTAGTTTTCACTTTAATGACTATAAGCTCCAGTACTCCATCCACTGTTTTGCCTGCTAAATCATATGATTCAGATACTGTAGTATTGGGAAATACATCATTAAATACTCCAGAAACTATCACACTCTTATCTTCAAAGTTTCGAAGTTCAAACTCTAGCACTTCTGCCTCTACTGGAAGATCATTACTTATAGAGATATCTATAAAACCCTCCTTAAATGTAGCGGTAGTAAAAAACTGTTCTGTGACGTCCAGCACAGTTCCTTCATTTGTGACTATCTCCTGAGCAGGCAGGCTGGCCTCAGTGCCATTGAGAAATAAACTGGGCGGATAAAGCTCTAGCAGTGTGAGTGTATCTGTGAATGATCTGTCCTCCAGTACTAGGCTAGTTAGCGAGACTTCTACGCTCTCTACCCTGTCAGGTATCTGCAGAATATCGTCTAGATTATTTACAGCGTACTCAGCTTCAAAAATCACATTAAGTGAGCTGTCATTATTTTTGTTTAACAATGAGTCGGGCACCAGATCACCTAGGGTGAGCTTAGTCTCCACTAGTGGGGAAACCCAATTACTCTCATATGAAAACTTTTCTTTGCGGCAGCTAGACGCCAAAAGTAAAATTAGAAAAAGGAAAGAATATACATAACGCATAAGTACAAATAAAGCCATCAAAAGGCTGATTTTATTAAATTTGTTCTAGAAATTGCATTAAAATGTCTTCACATCACTTTGTAAAAGAGGGTCAAGAGCCTGCTCTTATTATAGCTAACGGGGAGTCTTGCTCCTATGAAATGCTCACTGGACTGATGGAGTGGTGCCCATATATCGTAGTATTGGACGGTGCTTATGAGCGTGTAAAAAAATTACAAATACAACCAGATTTAGTCATTGGAGATTTTGATAGTATTAAAGATACCGAAATGATTGGTCACACTGTTTTCCTTCATGATGAGGATCAAAATACCACTGACCTGGAAAAAGCAATAAACCACCTTATCAAAAAGAAGTGCTCAGATATCAATGTAGTGTGGGCTACCGGGAGAAGATTAGACCATACCTTGAATAATTTTCATACCCTAGCTAAATTTAAAGGAACTAACATTGTCCTGTATGACAACCATTCTAAAGCATTTGTGCTGCCTGAAAACTTCAGTAAAGTATACAAAAAAGACAGTAAGCTATCGTTAGTTCCTCTTCACTCTTGTGAAGGAATCACCACCAAAAACCTAGCCTACAATCTTACAAGTGGTCACCTGTCCATAGGTCATAGAAGCGGCACGAGCAATCACGCATGTGAAGATGGAGAAGTGACTATAAGCCACCTATCTGGCACCTTGGTACTGATAGAAAGTGAGGATTAACGGCTGTAGTTTGGCGACTCCTTCGTGATGGTCACATCATGTGGGTGGCTCTCTCTGATACCAGAACCTGTGATATGTGTAAACTGAGCTTCTTGGAGCTGTGCAATAGTCTCAGAACCTGTATATCCCATACCCGCTCGCAGTCCGCCTATGTACTGATATACCACCTCTGATAAACTTCCTTTATAGGCTACAGTACCTACTATACCTTCTGGTACTAGTTTTCCTATTTCGGCTTCTGCATCTTGGAAGTATCGGTCTGTAGATCCTTGTTTCATAGCCTCTATACTGCCCATTCCTCGGTAACTCTTTACTTTTCTACCTTCATAAAAAGATATATCTCCAGGAGCTTCTTCCGTACCTGCAAATAAACTTCCCGCCATAATAGCGTCTGCTCCGGCTACTATAGCTTTAACTAAGTCTCCACTGTATCTGATACCGCCATCAGCTATCACTGGTACACCAGTTCCTTTTAGTGCTTCAGCACATTCCATTACTGCATTCAGCTGAGGTACACCTATCCCTGCTATGATGCGTGTAGTACATATAGATCCCGGACCTACACCTACTTTTACTGCATCAGCTCCATTATCTGCCAAGTATTTAGCAGCGGCTCCTGTGGCTACATTACCCACGATTACTTGTAAGTCTGGAAACTTTGCTTTTACTTTCTTTAGCTCATCTACTACGCCCTTAGAGTGGCCGTGAGCAGTGTCTATGGCCACCACATCCACATCTTCCTCTACTAGCGCAGTAACTCGCTCTAGTGTGTCTGCAGTCACACCTACAGCTCCTCCTACCATTAGTCTGCCAAACTGGTCCTTACAAGCTTGAGGGTGATTCTTTACTTTTTGAATATCTTTAAAAGTAATAAGCCCAAGGAGCTGATTGTGATTATCTACTACTGGCAGTTTCTCTATCTTATACTTTTGTAATATTTGTTCTGCTTCTTTTAGGTCTGTACCCTTCGCCGCAGTCACCAGATTCTCTTTAGTCATGACATCACCTATCGCTGTCTGCATGTCTCTAAGAAAACGAAGATCTCTATTGGTAATAATTCCAATGAGAATATTATGACTATCTGTGATGGGAATCCCTCCTATTCTGTTTTCCTTCATTACTTGAAGGGCATCAGCAAGGGTGTTGTCCTTGCTTAGTGTAATCGGGTCCTTTATCATTCCGCTCTCAGAACGCTTGACTTTCTTTATTTCCGCTGCTTGTTCTGCTATGGACATATTCTTATGCACTATGCCTATTCCGCCTTCCCTTGCTATGGCTATAGCAAGCTCGGCTTCTGTGACAGTGTCCATGGCTGCACTTATAATTGGGATATTGATACTAAGCTTTTTAGTTAGTCTAGTCCGAGTATTCGTATCTCGAGGCAAAACCTCAGAATATCTAGGTAAAACTAATACGTCATCAAAGGTTAAACCTTGGTAAGCAATTTTGGAAAATTTGGATTGAGACATCAGCAAATATTGGATTTGTTATTTGCCGTTCAAAAGTACTTACAATAGTACCTACTCACCTAATTTATTTGAAATTAAGTAGTTTACTTTCTGTTTTGACACGGAGATGGCACAAAGTTATCGTTCCGTTTCCTTCTTTTACTCCTAATTGAAATACGAGTTACAGTATGTTCGTTATCTTTGTGGTTTATCATATGAGAGGTTTTTTAAGTTTCACACTTATTTTTTTTGCTGCTTTAGTCTGGGCTCAGAGTACCGACGAAAAACTAGCTGCCCAGTTTTATGAAAACGGCGAATATGAAAAGGCTGAAGGACTGTATAAAAAGCTAAACCGTCAGCAGCCTAACTCCATTTACATATATGAATCCTACTTAAGCACTCTCTTAGCTCTAAAAGAAGAAAAAAGTGCGGAGAACTTAGTCGGAAAACAGATAAGAAAAAACACAGGTCTGCTTAATTACGAAGTAGACTTAGGCTACGTCTATCTCCAGTTTAACAAGAAAGAAAAAGCAGCCAAGCACTTTGAAAAGCTCATAAAAGAGAACGCCAATAATAGAGGTGGAATTATCTCTTTAGCACAATCCTTTAGCAGAAGACAGCTTAATAGTGAGGTGCTAAAAACATATGAATTAGGAACTAAAAAACAGGGAGTTCTGGCATTTTACAAACAACTTATTTCTGAATATAAAACTCAAGGGAATACAAAAGACCTCACTAATTTCTCCCTTGAAATACTAGCAAATGACCGCAATGCATATGAATACGTTACTAATAACCTAGATATAGTATATGAAGACAAGGAAACTGCTCAGTACTTACAAGATCAAGTTTTAGCTTATGCCCAGAAAAACCCAAGTAACCAGATCTATGACGAACTCCTACTGGAAGTCTTTTTACAACAAAAAAAATACTCCTCTGCACTGCGTCAAATCACCTCACTAGATAAGCGAAACAATAATAAAGGGAGTAGAGTCTTACAACTGGCTAGCGTATGTATCCAAAATAACGAATACAATACCGCCATAAAAGCATACCAGTATGTAGTACAATTAGGTAGCGACGAGCCAAACTTTGCCATAGGGAAGAGTGGACTTATAAACGCTCTTTATCTTAAAACAACCAGCTCACTAACACCAAATATACTAGAAGTAGATAGCCTGATAGCACTTACAGAAGAGTTCATAGCAAGTCAAAACATGCCCTATGCTACTGCTAATAGTTCTCTTAGGTTAGCGGAGCTTCATCTGTTTTACAAGCACAATATGGTTACTGGCACTGCTATACTAGAGGAACTAGTGCAGTCCTACGGACTTAGAGCTAACTTTATAGCAGAGTGCAAGCTGCTGCTAGGAGACGCTTACCTGATGCAAAACAATATATGGGATGCTAAGTTGATGTACGGACAGGTAGACAAACAATTTAAAGAAGATGCTCTGGGTCAAGAAGCAAAGTTTAAAAACGCAAAACTAAGTTACTATACAGCTGATTTTGAATGGGCTAAAAGCCAGCTGGATATCCTTAAAACTGCTACCTCTCAACTCATAAGCAACAATGCCATAGAGCTGGCACTGCAAATTCAAGACAATACGGGTTTAGACACTACGGAAGAGGCGATGAAGGAATATGCTAGTGCCGAGTTTTATTTGTTTAAAAACGAAGTAGATAAGTGTACTGAGATATTAAACCTATTGCCTTTCAAATATCCGGACCACTCACTTCAAGATGAGATCTACTACCTGAAAGCACAAGTGCAAGAGAATCTAGGCAACTACGAAGAAGCCAATAAGCTTTATACCTCGCTCTACACCAAATATGCAGACGATATACTGGCAGATAACGCCCTGTTCAAGTCGGCCAACATTACTCTGCAGATTCTGGATCAACCCAAGGTAGCTCAAGATCTTTTCGAAAAATTAATACTAGAGTATAACTCTAGTCTCTATGCAGTAGATGCTCGTAAAATGTACTACGGTCTCAAAGAGGGGAAAACAAAAGAAGAACTCTTCTTTGAATAAAAAAAAATGGGTTCTCGCAGAAACAAGGCAATACTAGAGTGGCTTTTTGTAGGTATAGTAATGGTGCTACTATCTGTGCCTTTATGGCTAAAAGTGGACCAACTACCGATACGTTTATGGGATGAAGCTCAGAATGCCGTAAATGCTCTGGAGATGTCCCAAACACACAACTGGCTCGTAAGGACGTACGACTACCAGCCGGATACTTTCGACTGTAAACCACCGCTACTTATTTGGTTTCAGGTGCTATCTATTAAAGCTTTGGGCCTTACAGAATTAGCTATCAGGCTCCCATCGGTTATATTTTCTATTCTGTCTTGCTTCGTTTTATTCAGGTTGGTCTATAAGATGACTCATAAGAAATGGATTGGTTTAATAGCGGTGCTAATCACGGTGAGTTCCGTAGGATTCTATGGCGAACATGCAGGCAGGTACGGTGACCATGAAGCTCTGCTTATTCTATTAGTGCTGGGTTTTCTTTATTACCTATACAGGTACTCTGAGTCTCCTCTTAATAAATACCTTTACTATATGGGGGCGGTAATAGTCTTAGGTGTGTTATGTAAAAGCATTGCTATACTTATGGTTTTGCCCGGCTCGGTTCTGTACTTATGGTATAGCAAAAGGCTTCCTGGCTTGTTTAGTAATAAACACCTATACTATGCTACATTGATGGTGCTAGTCTTGGTGGCTTCTTACTATCTTGGCAGGACCTATTACCAGCCAGACTATTTATATGCCGTATGGCACGGTGAGTTGCTTCCTCGGTTTACCAATACTTCCGAAACGCACCATTTTAGATACATCAGTTTTTGGTTCTATTTTGAGGTGCTGTATAAAGACACATT
This sequence comes from uncultured bacterium, assembly GCA_963933305.1. GTDB lineage: Bacteria > Bacteroidota > Bacteroidia > NS11-12g > UBA9320 > UBA9320. Next base: position 2,054 of record CAWVTM010000045.1, on the reverse strand, counting down.
TGTGCTCTGGTCTATACTGGTCCCCTTCACCATACTGATTCCTGTGATGAAACGCAAACTCACTAAGAAGTGGTTTTTCTGGTTTGTAAATGGAATAACATTATTGCTAATCTTATCTGCAGGAACTAAGCATTACTGGTACATCGCCCCTTTAGTGCCGCTATTTGCTGGCTTGATAGCTATAAGCATTTGTTACCTTTTCGAAAAATCCAACATGCTCGGTTTAATTTTACTGATGCCCATACTACTAATGGGATTTAACAGGTATACAAAAGCATATGAAGATGCACTCCACCCTACCGAAAAGTGGGATGAATGGGAGATGTATGGTATTTCGCACTTTCTGAAAAACGATAGACATTTGAATAATATTAGCTCTAACACCAAAATACTCCTGCGACCACACAATGCTCATGAAGCGTATCAGTTTTACTTGAAAAGGTTAGAACAACAAGAAGGTCTAAAAATTAACAAAACTACTTTTGCAGAGCTGCAGATAGGAGATACTATACTAAGCCATCACAAGATGGTATACGATAGTCTTCAGCAAGACTATAGGGTAGAGGTGCTAGATAGCTCATATCAATATACTAAACTGACGGTACTTCATGCTAAAGATGCTGTCATAAATAATGGTCCAAATAACGAATGAAATCATACGCTAAGTACATCCCGCACCTACTCGTTGTTATTGTTTTTTTCATGATAAGTATCCCTCTTTGGCTCAAGGTAGACGTGCTACCTATGCGTCTGTGGGATGAGTCCAGAAATGCGGTAAATGCTATAGAAATGTACCAAACTGGGGACTGGCTTGTACGTACGTATGGCTTCGCACCCGAGACTTACGAATTGAAACCTCCCTTACTTACTTGGTTTCAAGTAGCCTCTTTGAATATTTTTGGACTTAATGAGCTTGGGATACGCTTCCCCTCTGTGGTGTTTAGTCTAGTCACTCTGATAGTGTTGTTCTCGCTAGTGTACCGTATGACTCGTAAATGGTATATCGCTCTATTAGCTTCTTTTATCTGTGCCACTTCAGCGGGTTTTTATACAGCGCACTTAGGTAGGTTCGGAGACCACGAGGCTCTCCTTGTTTGCCTATATACGTGCTTATTTTATGTGGTGTATCAGTATAGTTCTACTGAGAGGGTACGGTATATTTACCTTACGGCTCTCACAGTAGCACTAGCCGTACTTTGTAAAAGTATCTCAGTAGGGATGCTGCTTCCTGGCATTTTTCTGTTCTTATTATTTGATAAGAAGATACTGCCTCTTCTTAAAAACAAGCATACGTATTTAGCCTTGCTTCTAGGAGCTGTCCCTGTTTTTGCATACTACTATCTCCGTGAGCAAGTGCAGCCTGGCTATCTGGAGATGGTGTGGCAGATGGAGCTATTCCCACGGTTTTTTAATACCTCTACAGAGCTAGTGTTTCAAGAAGATCCTTTTAGCTACTACTTTAACCTAATCAGAAACTCTCAAATGGAGTATTGGGTATGGTCGCTTATACTTGTAATACTCGCTCCGTTTATCGCTAAAAAGTTAGACAGACAATGGGCTTTCTGGAGCATTCAGGCTGCACTGTTCCTTCTGATTATCTCCAGCGGCACTAAAAACTTCTGGTACTCTGCTCCTGCCATCCCTATGCTAGCAGGTGCCATAGCTGTAAGTGTTCACCTGTTAATTAATAAGAACCGTAAATACAACCTAACGCTAGGCCTTCCGCTCTTAGTAATGTCCGTGCTAAGCTACCAGAAAGCGTATAAATATGCCATGCAGCCTGCAGAACGGTATTACGAATGGGAGACCAATGGGATTTCACATTTCTTAAAAAATGAAAATCATCTAGCCAATATCACTTCTAACACTAAAGTTTTGTTGGATGACCAATACGGTTTTGAGCCTCACAAGTTTTATATAGAAGCATTGAAAATAGAACGAGGATTAGATATCAAACGTACAGAACTTTATAACATTAAGCCTTACGATACTTTGCTAATTTCTCACCTAAGTACGCTTCAAAAGCTAAAAGAATCTTACGGCATAGAAGTACT
>CAWVTM010000044.1:0-13346 GCA_963933305.1 uncultured bacterium | reverse complement strand
TTTAGCCGTAAATTGTCTCGTAATCCATCTGTTGTATTTCTCAATTGGTGTAGATCAACTTGTTGTCCTTTGTGGTGATATTCCAATAGCCTCTAGTTCCTCCAATTCTTTCTAGGTAATTATTTTCTTTCAGTGCATCTATGTGATTCTGAATAGCTGACTGATTTATTCCAAAATTTTTAGATAGCTCTCTACGGGATATTATAAGAATGTTTTTACTAATATCTAGTATTTCTTGCTGTCTTTTGGTGAGTGGCATTTCGGCGGATTCTACTTCGATTTGCACCGTGCACATTAAACAAAAAAAGCCTCCACCGTAAGGTGAAAGCTTTTTCCGTTTGTAGCCCGTAGGGGAATCGAACCCCTCTTGCCGAGATGAAAACCCGGTGTCCTAGCCGATAGACGAACGGGCCAATTAAATGCTCGTATCACATCCGCTATTGCTAGCTTTTGTGCTGTCCGGCTCCGAAACCTTCGGATGACATTGCTAAACGTTTTATGAAAAGAATAAACTTTCTTTTTCCGTTTGGCGAGTGCAAAGGAAATATTTTTATTCTATCCCGCAATAAAAAAACATAAAATCTGCACTTTTTTTTAAAAGCTAAACATGTACAAATCATACGCTCCAAAGTATAAAATGGAGAGCTACTATATCACGATCCAAAACCTGCATTGTTTTTTAAAAAAAAGTTACGTTTGCACTCCATATTAATAAATTATAAAAACAACAAAATGAGAGTAGCCATAAACGGTTTCGGTAGAATCGGAAGATTAGCATTCAAATGCTTATTAGAAAAATCAAATGTAGAGGTAGTTGCTATTAACGACCTTACAGATAATAAAACGCTTGCACACCTACTAAAGTACGATTCTGTACAAGGTAAGTTTAATGGTACGGTAGACTACACCGATGATCACATCATCGTAAATGGTACTAAAATCACTGCAACTGCAGAGCGTGACCCAGCTAATCTTCCTTGGAAAGAGCTGAATGTGGACGTAGTACTAGAAAGCACGGGTTTCTTCCGTAGCCCAGAGACTGCAGGTAAGCATATTACTGCTGGTGCCAAAAAGGTAATTATTTCAGCTCCAGCATCTGGAGACATAAAAACAGTAGTGCTAGGCGTGAATGACGATACCCTTAACGGTACTGAAACTATCTTATCCAATGCTAGTTGTACGACTAACTGTCTTGCACCCATGGCTAAGGTACTGGATGATTTACTTGGTGTAGAAAGCGGTTTCATGACCACGATACATTCCTATACGAGTGATCAGAGATTATTAGATGCACCCCACTCTGACTTACGTAGAGCACGCTCAGCGGCACTTAATATTATCCCTACGAGTACTGGAGCAGCCAAGGCGGTCGGACTTGTACTTCCTCATCTTGCCGGTAAATTAAATGGTAACTCGCTCAGAGTTCCTACTCCTACAGGTAGTGCTACAGATTTTGTAGTTACGCTAAAGAAGGAAACGACAGTAGAAGAAGTGAATGCCGCTTTCAAAAAAGCATCTGAAACTAACTTGAAAGGGATACTGGAATACAGTGAAGACCCTTTAGTGTCAACTGATATAGTGGGAAATCCTCACTCGTGTATTTTTGATGCGGATACTACTATGGTAATGGGTAACACTGTGAAGATAATGGGATGGTATGATAATGAAGCTGGATACAGTAACAGGATAGCAGATCTTATTGCTAAAGTAGGTTAATCTAACGTAAAATGATAATGAGCAGCATCTAGAAATAGAGGCTGCTTTTTTTGTGCCTAAATTCTTATTTTTACCACCTGCTTACTAAACTAAAATCACTTGGCCCAGGACTGTTATATGCAGGAGCAGCTATTGGCGTTTCACACCTCGTCCAAAGTACGAAGGCAGGAGCACAGTACGGCTATGTCCTGATAATTGCCATTGTCCTAGCACATATTTTCAAGTATCCATTTTTTGCATTAGGTCCCAGATACGCGAAGGCTACAGGAGAATCTCTAGTGTCTGGCTATGGAAGAATGGGAAAGTGGGCGGTTATTTTACTCCTAGTACTTACTGTAAGTACTATGTTTACGGTGCAGTCTGCGGTCACTATTGTCACCGCTGGACTGCTGCAGAATATGGGGGTTAATCTGAGTATACCGGTGCTCTCATTCCTAGTATTGCTCATCTGTCTGGCCATATTACAGATAGGGAAGTTTAGTATCTTGGATAACCTGATGAAGGTCATTATGGTGGTACTTTCTATTTCCACAGTAGTGGCATTTGGGCTTTCATTTGGTGTGGAGAGAGAAGTGGTCAATGGGTCTAAAGCTATTTTTGATATTTCAAAGGATAGTGACTTGGGATTTTTATTGGCTTTTGTAGGTTGGATGCCCGCACCATTGGACATCGCTATATGGCACAGCATCTGGACGTTAGCTAAAGGCAAGACGGAAAACAGCGGGGAGTTTGATTTCAAAGTAGGGTTTTACGGTACGGCACTGTTGGGTATCTGCTTTTTGGTCTTAGGTGCCAATACGATGTATGGAAACGGAACTCCACTGCAAGTATCTGCAGGTGGCTTTGCCTCTCAGTTAATTGAATCATTCACGAGCTGTCTTGGCACATGGTCGTATTGGTTTATTACCGTAGCTGCATTCACTACCATGTTTAGTACTACACTCACGTGTTTTGACGCTATGCCTAGAGTCATGAATCATATAGGAGTAGAACTTAAACTTCCAGAGTACCTTACGACTGTCACATTTTGGCGAGTGATGTTATGTATAGGTACTTTAGTAGTGCTATTCTTCTTCGTCAGTAGTATGAGAGAGATGGTCACCTTCGCTACTATAATGTCTTTCCTTACGGCTCCATTGCTTGCTTTATTGAGTTACCTCTTGGTTCTAAAAACTAAGAGTAAGGTGCTCTGGACTGAATTAGAAAGAGTCTTGGCACTCGTAGGTATAGTATTACTTTCAGTTCTTTGCTTTCTATATGTCAAGACAATTTTGTACCATTGACCATCTAAAGACAATTTTACCCTCTTTTAAACGCATGTCAAACCAAAAAGAAATACTAAAAAAGGAAAGAACCATATGAAAGGCCAAGTACTTATTTCAGAGCCTTTTTTGCCAGACCCTACATTTAGTAGAAGTGTGATTCTCATTACAGAACATGAATCTCACGGAACTATAGGATACGTGCTAAATCAGAAAACAGATTTTGCTGTGAATATGATTATAGGTGGTTTGGATACAGTAAGTCAGTCTGCCTACCAAGGAGGCCCAGTGGAGCTGGATAGTTTGCATTATATCCATACCTATCCTGAGATTACCAATAGTGCAGAGATCCTACCGGGAGTATACTGGAGTGGAAGTTTTGATGAAATCTGCCAGGGTATTACAGAAGGAAAATTTTTAGCGGAAAATTTTAAATTTTTAGTAGGATACAGCGGATGGGCTCTGGGTCAACTGGATGCGGAACTAAAAGAGAAGACTTGGCTCGTAAGTCAACTTTCCGCAGAGGTTATCTTTGACAGTAGCATAGCAGATATAGATCTTTGGAAGCATGCCATTCGAAGTATAGGGGGCAAAGATGCCTTGCTTGCTAATTCACCAGAGGACCCATTCCTCAACTAAAAAAAATATCTTTGTGTGCTTAATTAAAAGATAAAATTGGATTCCGGACTTATACATACACATAGTATACTCAGATGGGCAGTATTGATTTTTGGATTATATGCCATTATAAAGTCAGCTCGAGGTGTAGTGTATAAGCAGGAGTATACTCCGCAGCATAATATGGCAGCTACTCTTTTCATCGCTAGTGTGCATCTGCAGGTAGTACTGGGCTTACTGCTATATGTAGCTCGTGGTTGGGCAGCTAACCTGGGCAAGATGGGCGAAATAATGGGGGATAGCGTACAACGTTTTTGGACGGTAGAGCATGCAGTAGGTATGCTACTCGGAGCGGCCATTATACAGATAGGACGCATAAAATCTAAAAAAGCTACAGATGTAGCTAAGAAGCATAAGACAGCATTGATATTCTTTACAATTGGTATGCTTCTTATACTGGCAATGATACCCTGGCCATTTAGAGGAGCCATAGGAGCAGGGAGAGACTTATTGCCATTTTAATATTAAATAATAAGATGAAAAACGATACACTGCTAGAAGTAGCAGAGATACTAGGAAACGGATATAAGTGCTATGTAAAACTAGCTGATGAGTCCGTGCATACTGCTGATACTGTAAGTTTAGAAGATCAGAAAAGTGATGATTATCAAGAGTTTGTGCCATTGGAAGGTGCAGTTACTTTTGGTATTATGGAGAGATACACCGCAGGAGTGGCCGATTTTGAGAAGCAAAGTGAGCTCATGGAGGCACTTACCTTTGATCAGCCATTTCTTAACTTTAAGAGAAAAGTATACGCCATAGGTTTAGCAGATGAGTGGTTGCCGTACAGAGCAGACGCTATAGCTAAGGTGTTAGCAGATAGCAAGTAATTGTATTAACGTATTTTCACGTTTAATACTTTTTTGCCTTCTATATAGCCTTCTAGCAAATCACCATGAGCTACCGGCCCTACACCAGCTGGAGTACCTGTGAAAATAAGGTCGCCTATCTTGAGGGTAAAGTACTGTGAGCAATGCTCTATGATATGTGGTATATCGTGAATCATTAAAGAAGTATTCCCATCTTGTACCACCTCTCCATTCTTTTTTAGCTGGAAGTTTAGATTGTTGATGTCATGGTCTGCTACAGATAAGAAGTCGCCCAATACGGCACTTTGGTCAAAAGCTTTTGCTTTTTCCCAAGGCAGACCTTTAGATTTCAGTTCACTCTGTACATCACGAGCAGTGAAATCTATGCCCACAGTAAAGTCAGTAAAGTATTTTGGAGCAAATCGAGGTTCTATATTCTTACCTAATCTATGGATACGTACTACTACTTCTAGTTCGTAGTGTACATCCGTAGTCCAGCTTGGGATGTAAAAAGCATCTCGCTGTCTGAATATAGCAGAATCTGGCTTCATAAAGATGACGGGTTCTTTTTGTACTTCGTTTCCTAACTCTGCCGCGTGTGCAGCATAATTTCTTCCAATGCAGATGATTTTCATTTAAAAAAAGTTCTTTTGCAAAAGTAAACCCAAAAATTTGCAGGATTTACGTTAAGAGTAGTTTCAACATAAAAAAAACAGAATGATTTGGCAATAAGTAGTAGTATAATCTGTGACGATAAGTTATCAAAAGTCGTAGGGCTTGATTTTGAAGTACCACAGCTGTGGGAGATTAAATTTAATGAGAATGGAGTAACAATATGCTAGATCCCGCCGAACTTCTATATGCCTACTCTCAAGGTTATTTTCCCATGGCCGTGCCAGAGGATGATAATGAGATCTTCTGGTTTAAGCCAGACATGCGTGGCATTATTCCACTGGAAACCTTTCATGTTTCTAAAAATTTAAAACGTTTGTATAAACGTGGTCATTTTGAGCTCAGAATCAATGGCGATTTTGAAGGAACAATGCGTGGATGTACTGAACGTGAAGATACTTGGATAAGCGAAGATATAATAGCCTCCTACTGTAAACTCAATGAGATGGGCTACGGCTTTAGTTTTGAAACTTGGCGGGAAGGCCAGCTTGTGGGTGGTCTGTATGGCGTGGCTATTGGCAAAGTGTTTTTTGGAGAAAGTATGTTTCATAAGGAGACAGATGCCAGTAAGATAGCACTAGTATTTTTAGTAGAGTTCCTAAAGGAAAATTTCTTTAAACTATTGGATACCCAATATATCAATGACCACTTATTGCAGTTTGGAGCTATGGAAGTCCCTAATGATGAGTATGAAGAGATGCTAGCACAGGCATTAGAATAATGGGATAACGCGATGAACTTATCTTTGTATCAAGGCTAAAATAATTGAAGCACAGTTTTGGGTAGACGTACTAAAATAAATCTTCAAAGTTTGGGCTGTAAAAGGGGAAGGAAACTCGAGATATACAGGGATATTACTCTACTCTTTCTCATTTATCAAAAGTAGGATTAAATAAACTTACCAGAAAACGGGAGGTTTATATTCCGTATCGTTCTCATTTTCCGAGGGTACACCAAATTTATATCGTAGGCCAATTTGTATACCGATATTCCCACTTTGTGCAGTCCGTTTAGATTCCCAGTAGCGAGTATATACATCAAAAGTACTGGCTTCTATGTGGAAGTTCCAATTGCAGTTTAGATTCATCTTGATACCAGCACTGAGTCCTCCACCATACTTGAAATGGCTAGAGCTGAGTCTGTCAGTGAAATAAGCATCCTGCTTATTGTAGCCATCGGTCTTATTGATTAAGTAGGAGTCATCTATCTGAGTATATATGCTGTTAGATATTGGGATGAAAGCATACCCATCTACACTCATATAAAGTTTGAGGTAGTCAGCAAACGTATTGGAGTTGATAATAAATCTTGGGTTATATCCGATTTCAAAGGTCTTTATTAGCATCTGATCAGTAAAACCACTCCCTTCGTAGCTTGCTACAGCTATAGTATTGAGTCGCTCTATCTCTATAGTATGGCTAAATTCAAATTGCTTTATGAAGGGTATCTGAGACCTATGAAAGGGCCTGAATACCACACCTATACTCAGCGTATTTATCTTTCGTGGCAAGTATCCTACGTTGTGCTTATAGGCAGTGTTCATGACAGTGTCGTAAGCTGGTGACGCCACTAGTGCTTCTTGAGACATGGTGCTATAAAAACCTTCACTGTAGTCACGCATCTTTACCTTAAAATCATATCCGTGCAGGTACCAGTTTTTACCCAAGAAGCTGATTTCTTTCACCTGTGCATTAGAAAAGCACCAGAGCAGGGTCATTAGCAAGACGGTGAGTTTTCTCATACGGATAAAACGTTGAAAGGAATAGGGATATTATAACGTGAGCTCAGGGATTTCTCTTGGTTTTTCTTTTTGTACAAGTGCTATGATAGCCTTCAGGTGCTCAGGTGTAGTACCACAGCATCCACCTACTATATTGAGAAATCCACTACTGGCAAACTCGCCTACTACTTTGCTCATGCTTTCAGGAGTTTCGTCATATTCGCCAAATTCATTCGGCAATCCAGCATTGGGGTGTGCAGATACTCTACACCACGCTTTATCACTAAGCTCTTTGATAAATGGACGCATCTGGTCTGCACCTAAAGCACAGTTTAGTCCGATACTAAGCGGCTTAGCATGACTTACACTGTACCAAAATGCTTCAACCGTTTGTCCACTGAGTGTTCTGCCACTGGCATCTGTGATAGTGCCACTTATCATAATAGGAGTATCTATGCCTAGCTCTTCTTTTACTTCTAAGATAGCAAATATGGCTGCCTTACAATTGAGCGTGTCAAAAACCGTTTCTATGAGAAATATATCCACTTTGCCTTTAGCCAATGCTATGGTTTGCTGTCTATACGTTGCTACTAGGTCGTCAAAACTTACTGCTCTATAGCCAGGGTTATTGACATCTGGAGATAGTGATGCAGTTTTATTAGTAGGGCCTATACTTCCGGCCACAAAGCGTGGTTTGTCAGGATTAGCAGCAGTGAATTCATCTGCTACAGTGCGTGCTAGCTGAGCGGATACCAGATTTAGCTCATCTACTAGAAACTCCATATGATAGTCTGCCATACTTACCGCAGTACTGTTAAAGGTATTGGTCTCTATGATGTCTGCTCCAGCTTCTAAAAACTCTCTATGTATCTGACTGATGATATCTGGCTGAGTGAGGCTCAGTAGATCATTATTGCCTTTGAGATTATGTGCATAGTCAGAAAATCTTGTTCCCCTGTACTGCTCTTCAGTAAACTTGTGCTTCTGGATCATAGTACCCATGGCTCCATCCAAAAAGAGGATTCTGTCTTCCAATAATTTTTCTATTCTATGCATAGTACGAAGATACTATTTTGGTGTAAAAATGTATGAAATTACTAGAGCCTACACAAGTGATTTTTGTCAATTTAAACGGTCTTTGCCGATACGGTATGGTTTGCAGCGTTTTTTAGACTAAACCTAAGCTAGGTAGAGTTGCATCATGAACGTTATTTTACTTTATTTTTGACCGATATGAACGGTCGTACATTATTAGAAAGATTCGCAGTACTAAGTGTGCTCTTATCTGTAAGTCTCTCTACAGTAGCACAAAGTACTAAGACAAAATGGGATAGTCTCAATACAGCAGGGATAGCTATGCGAAGTGTAGGTCCAGCATTTATGACGGGGCGTATCAGTGATATAGCCATAGATCCAGCAGATGAAAACCACTACCTAGTAGGAGTAGCTTCGGGCGGAGTATGGGAGACCAAAAATGCAGGAATTACCTTTCAGCCCATTTTTGATAAACAAAAAGTATACAGTATAGGATGTATCACTATGGATGCTAACTCGGGACATATCTGGGTAGGGTCAGGTGAAAATGTAGGAGGGAGACACATCAGCTACGGAGACGGAGTATACCTCAGTAAGAACGGAGGGAAGTCTTGGGAAAATATGGGATTGAAAGAATCCGAACATATTTCTAAGATACTAGTACATCCCACTAATCCAGATATAGTATGGGTAGCCAGCCAAGGTCCACTGTGGAATAGCGGCGGTGAGCGGGGAGTATATATGACTACAGATGGAGGCAAGAAGTGGAAGCGTACGCTCGGAGATACAGACTGGATGGGAGCTACGGACTTACTCATAGATCCTAGAGATCCCAGTCTACTCTATGCCGCTACGTGGCAGAGACACCGCACGGTGGCAGCATATCTAGGTGGTGGTCCTAAGACGGCCATCTATAAAAGTACCAACGGTGGCGAAGATTGGGAGCAACTGAAAACGGGACTTCCCAGTGGGAATATGGGTAAAATAGGACTTGCTATTTCTCCACAAAATCCAGACGTAGTCTATGCCGCTATCGAGTTAGATCTAAAGAAAGGTGGATTTTATAAGAGTGAGAATAGAGGAGGTAGCTGGACTAAAATGTCTGATGTGATATCAGGCGGCACAGGTCCTCATTATTATCAGGAGATATATGCTAGTCCACACCAGTTTGACAGAGTCTACTTTGCTAATAATTATCTGAAGGTGACAAATGATGGTGGAAAGACTTTCGAAAATGTAGGGAAGAAACATAAACACGTAGATAATCACACCGTGGTATTCAGAGCTAGTGATCCGGATTATCTGATGGTAGGCACAGATGGCGGAGTGTATGAAAGTTTTGATTTAGCAGAGGAGTGGAGACATATGGGGAATATGCCTATTACACAGTTTTATAAATTGGCAGTGGATGATGCAGAACCATTTTACAATATCTATGGCGGTACACAAGATAATAATACACAGGGTGGTGCGAGTCGCACAGATAAACAATCTGGCATTACCAATGCAGATTGGCAAATAGTGTTAGGCGGTGATGGTCACCAGCCAGCTACAGAGCCAGGTAATCCAGATATAGTGTACGCTCAGAGTCAGCAGGGGTATTTTACTAGACTAGATATGGCCTCAGGTGAGCGAGTAGCAATTCGTCCTCAGCCAGGAGCAGGAGAGGGTTTTGAACGGTATAATTGGGATGCTCCAATACTTGTGAGTGCCCACGATCCTAAGCGAGTGTATGTAGCATCACATAGGCTATGGCGATCAGATAATAGAGGAGACTCTTGGGATACCTTATCTCCTGATCTAACTAGAGATGAAGAGCGACTTTCACTCCCCATTATGGGCAAGCAGCAGAGTTATACGAATCCATGGGATCTGTATGCTATGAGTACGTACAATACGATTACGAGCATAGGCGAAAGTCCCAAAAATGAAAACCTACTCTATATAGGTACGGATGATGGACTCATCCAAGTATCTGAAGACGGTGGAAAAAACTGGGAAGTGACGGATGTAAAGTCATTGCCTGGAGCTCCTAAACGAGCGTATGTGAATGATATAAAAGCAGATCTGCATGACGAAAATACCGTGTATATAGCCTTAGATAATCACAAGACAGGAGACTACGCACCGTACTTGTACGTGAGTAAAAATAAAGGGAAGTCATGGAAGTGTATCACAGGTAATTTGCCTGATAATCACTACATATGGAGAATAGTGCAAGATCACGTGAAACCAGAATTGCTCTTCATTGGGACAGAGTTTGGTTTGTTTTTTAGTCCCAATGCAGGTGAAACGTGGAAGCAGCTAAAAACGGGGTTGCCGACGATATCATTCAGAGATTTAGCTATACAAAAGCGTGAAAATGACTTGGTAGCAGCTAGTTTTGGTAGAAGTTTTTATATCCTAGATGATTATAGTTTTCTCAGAGAGGTAGATGAAGAGTTACTGGATGAAGAAGCAAAACTCTTTCCACTACGAGCAGCAGATCTCTATATGCCAAAGGCGGACGGAAGACAAGAAGGTGGCTCACTCGGAGGGCAGCATTTCGTGGGTAAAAATCCAGCATACGGAGCAGTGTTTACCTATTACCTCAAAGAAGCACAAGAAACCAAAGTAGCTCTACGAACTAAAGAAGAAAAAGAACTTGCCAAAAATGAAAGAGATATTCCATTCCTAGGATGGGAAGAACTGGAAGCAGAGCAAAATGAGAACAAGGAGCAACATTGGCTAGTGATAAAAGACAGCAGGGATAAAGTGGTCCGAAGTTTTAAGGTAGCATCTGGCAAAGGTTTTCATAGAGAAGCGTGGAACCTTAGATATTCTTCTGCGTATGCCATAGGAGAAAATGAAAAGGACAATGGGAATAAGTCAGACGGATTTTTAGCTCCAGCAGGTACGTACTCTGCTACGCTGTATAGACGAATGGATGGTGAGGCTAGTCCGCTGGATGAACCAATTGTCTTTGAGGTAGAGTCACTGTATAAGAGCACGCTAGTAGGTAAATCTAAGGAGGAGAAAGATGCTTTTGAGAAAGAGTATATAGCTACGGTAGACCAGCGAGGAGATCTGATGAGAACCTATAGAGAGCAAAAACGTAAAGTAGAGACATTGCGAGTAGCAGCACAGCGTCTGCCTGCTTCATTTGGTGAGGTGGACGCAGATCTACTGCAGATGCGAGATGCCATACTAGCTATGGATAAGATGCTCTATGGCAATAAAGCCAAAGCCGCCATAGGAGAAAAAGATATGCCGTCACTCAATGACAGAGTCTGGGCAGCTGCAGGGGCTCTCTATGGCAGCACCTATGGACCTACTGGCAATGCCAAAGCAAGTCTAGCCATAGCTAAGAGTATGCTGACCGATATAGAGCAGCAAGTAGCTATTTTGGATACTCAGATAATTTTAGCCTATCAAAAACTAATACAACTAGGTGCTCCTGAGATACGTGGGATGGAGTAGGAATGTTTTATAGAATCGTAATTGTATGGGAATATTTGGGTTGCTTATGATCTTTGGACCTTTGCTGTACTTAGTAAGGTATTTTAAACCAATAGATTTTTTTTCAATTAGGGTTCTTGCTACAGTGACTACTTTCATACTTTATTTGGCAGGATGGATGCTTCTAAATTACAGCATTTCAGAATTTTTGGAGTTTGAAACAGACTGCGGAATCTTAATCCTCTTGCTAGAGATTTTTAAAATAATTGTTGTGACCTTTGCTGTTTCTAGAATATCGTCAGCAGTATTTTTCTCAGTTTATATGAGGAGTAATTCAGAACAAAATAGATCTTAATAAAGTACTAGATTTTAGCTCTTTTAGGTCCTTCCGCACACCACCCTAAAAGCCACACAAACAGTAATTTCACACAGACTAACTAATACCATTGCATTCCGTGCACTGATATACTGATTTCACCTACTAATTCTTACTTTCGCACTCACTAATGAATGCAGATATAGCCATAGTAGGAGGAGGTATAGTAGGACTAGCCACTGCCTATCACCTTACTCAAAAATATAGCGATAAGAAAATAGTAGTCTTGGAGAAAGAAGCAGAACTTGCCTTTCACCAGACGGGGAATAATAGTGGAGTGATACACTCAGGATTATACTATATGCCAGGAAGTCTAAAAGCAAAAAACTGTATAGATGGGTATAATATGCTACTGGATTTTTGCAATGAGAATGACATACACTATGAGCTATGTGGTAAGATAGTAGTGGCATCAGATGAGAGTGAGATTCCTGCACTGCGTATATTATTTGATAGAGGAAGAGAAAACGGTCTAGAAGGTCTAGAAATGCTAGACAAGGGCAGACTAAAAGAGATAGAGCCACACCTCGCCGGTGTGCAGGGCATACGTGTACCACAGACAGGTATCATAAATTATAAAAATGTATGTGCTAAGCTAGCAGAGAAGATCACTGCTGCAGGCGGTGAGATACGTCTAAATACACTGGTGAAGTCCATAGAAGAAAATGAGGATGGAGTACAGATAGTGACTAACAAAAGCTTTGTGGAGTGTCAGATGATGATAAACTGTGCCGGGCTGTACAGTGACGAGGTAGCTAAGATGCACTTGGGTGATATAGACACTAAGATTATCCCATTCAGAGGCGAGTACTTTGAGCTGACTACCGAGGCGGAGCATTTAGTAAAACACTTGATTTATCCCGTGCCAAATGCAGCATTTCCATTTCTTGGTGTACACTTTACGCGTATGTCAGACGGCGGCATAGAGGCAGGACCTAACGCAGTTTTTGCTTTCAAAAAAGAAGGATATAAGCGTACAGACTTTGATTTTAAAGAGTTCTTTGGCAGTTTACTTTGGCCAGGTTTTCAGAAGGTAATGTTCAAGTACTGGAAGATAGGATTAGGAGAAATGTACCGCTCTTTTAGCAAAAAGGCATTTACCAAAGCTCTCCAAAAACTTATCCCAGAAATACGAGAAGAGCATTTAGTGGCTGCACCAGCGGGTGTACGGGCACAAGCTTGTGACAAGACAGGTGGATTACTAGATGATTTTAAACTAGTGAGGGAAAAGCGTGCTATCCACGTGATCAATGCTCCCAGTCCAGCAGCTACTTCCAGTCTGAGTATAGGGAAGGCTATAGCTGATATGGTGGAGTTGTGAGAGACAGGTTTAAAGGTGAAAGGTAATTGCTGAAAGTGTCAGCCTTTTACGGGTCTAATTTTTTAACATTAAGAAATCAAAGGCTTTAATCTTAGGCTTGGATAAGAAGAAGCTCCTTATGAAGTTTTCGGTGGTTTTTAACAAAGCACATTAAGTTATTTGCCTTTGGTAAATAGGAGCGTTAGCCATGCTTTTACTTACTTAATGGTTTTTTTTTAAACCAACAATACTGTGAAGTAAACTGCAATAGCCGTAACCATTAACACTTTCATAAAAGTGCCTGCTATAAATCCTAGAAATGATCCTACTGCAGATTTCA
>CAWVTM010000043.1:0-13558 GCA_963933305.1 uncultured bacterium | reverse complement strand
CCTACTTGTGCTAAAACAGCTTCTACTATTGCTTTATTAGGCTCTATAGCGGCAGTGATTCTTTTCTCTAGTTTCTTAGTAATCTCATTCGTTTTTACAATGTCTGTTCCTAGCGGTGCTTCTATATATACGTTTACATACTTAGGCTCGCCATCTGGGAAGAATACGATAGGTGCTCCACTATTGACAAAGAAAACTATAGAGCCCACCATTAAAAATATAGTGGCTATAAAAAACCATAAAGGTCTCCACCCTTTAAGAGCATAGCTTGCTATATTGGCATATCCGCTTTCTAGTCTGGGCATTACATTAGCCATAAAGTAATTTCCCCCCGGGGTGAACACAAATCTGTTTAAAATAGAAAACAGTACTCCTGTGATGAATAAGCCTCCCATTAATGCAAGGTTGCCACTTAGTAAAAAGAGGACAGCTAATACAGATGCAATAGCCATAAAAATCCAAAACGTCTTTGATTTAGATTTCTCAGTGTTGCCGATCTTCATCCAATCTGCTGCTAGTACTGGATTAACCAATAGAGCTACGAATAAAGAAGAAGATAGTACTATAATAAGTGTGATAGGAAGGAATTTCATGAATTCTCCCATTAAGTCTTTCCAGAAAAGTAGTGGCACAAATGCAGCTACTGTTGTGGCTGTAGAAGCTATAATAGCTGTAGCTACTTCTCCTACGCCTTCATTAGATGCGTCAGCGGGACTCTTGCCCTCACCCCGCAGTCTATATATATTCTCTACTACTACTATACCATTATCTACCAGCATACCCAGTGCGAGTATGAGGGAGAATAGGACCATCATATTCAGAGTATTGCCACCGAAATTTAATATAGCTATTCCCATAAGCATGGATAGCGGAATAGCTATGCCTACAAATAACGAGTTACGTAGACCAAGGAAGAATACGAGCACGATGACTACTAAGAGTACACCCATGATGATACTATTCTCCAAGTTGCTCACCATGTTTTTGGTGTCCTTACTCTGGTCATTTGTAATTGTGACTTCTAGATCTTTTGGGAGAGAACCCTTCTGAGCTTCCGCCACTATTTTTTGTATGCCTTCAGCTGCATTTATTAGATTGGCACCACTCTTTTTCTTAATGTCAAGAGCTATAACTGGATTTTGGTCTAGTCTAGCAAATGAAGTAGGCTCTTTCTGCCCAAACTTAACGGTACCTATGTCTCTTAAGTAAACGATATTTTGAAACTCATTTTTGATAATAACATTGAGAATATCCCGGTAATCATCAAACTCCCCGTCTATACGTACGTTTCTGCGTGTAATGTCAAAACCTTCTATGCTTTTTATATCACCGCCAGACATGGTGATATTCTCACCTTTAATGGCATTTTCCACATCATTAAGAGAAATCTCAAGAGACTCCATCTTTAATCTATCTATGGATATTTCTACCTCCTCCTCTGTAAGTCCAGATATATCTGCGGCACTGACTTCTGGCAATGATTCGAACTTATCTTGTAGTAACTCCGCAAATTCCTTTAGCTTATTTTGACTATAATCTCCGGAAAGGTTCACGTTCATTACAGGGATATCGCTAAAGTTAAGCTCAGATACACTAGGATCTACGGGCAGGTCACTCGGTAAGTCAGCCTTTGCTCTGTCTACGGCGTCTTTTACCTCTTGCAGTACTTCTGCCGTAGGGTTGTCCAGTTCAAATTCTGCTACTATGATTGAGAAATCCTGAATACTAGTAGATGTCAACTTCTTAAGTCCATCTATGGTATTGATTTCTTTTTCAATAGGTCGAGAGACGAGATTTTCTATATCTATGGGTGAGTTACCTGGATATGGGGTATTGATAAAAATAGTAGGCTGCTTGATCTCAGGAAAACTTTCCTTTGGCATACTCGTGTAGCTGATAAGCCCGACAATGACGATAATGACCATCATCACATACACACTGGTGCGGTTATTCACAGCCCAAGCCGATATACCGAAGTGCTTTATAATTTCTTTTTTCTTGTCTAACATAGGAATGCTGATTGATTATTAGTTATTGAGTCGAGTGTATATCTCAATTATTTGGTGATCACTTTAACTTCGTCACCTTCTATAACGCTATTGTACCCCTCGATTATGATCTCTGAACCTGGCTCTAGTCCAGAGGCGATTATCGTTTCCGAAGCAAACTCCTCTGCTATAATTACCACGGTCTTTTCTACTGTTTTCTTTTCGCCGTTTGTGTTTACTGTAAGTATGTAGTCTTTAGCACCGTCATTTCTGACTAGTTTAGTAGGTACACTCATAGCATCATTGTCCTCAAAATCATATGCAGTTATCATTGCTAGCATATTTGGTTTGAGGTTCTTAGTATGTTTTTTTGGAGTTACATATACACTGTATGTTCTGTTATTGACATCTATCACACTACCTACAGCACTGACGGTCTCTTCAGTAGTTAGTTTTAAACTTGGGTAGTATACTTTTACCGTCTGTCCTGTTTTTATCTTGCCTACATAAGCTTCAGATACATCGGCTTTTAACTTGATATCTCCCATATTTATGATTCTCATCATTGGGCCACCTGTCATGCTTCCTACAAGTTCACCTTCATTAGCCATTATTGCATCTACCGTCCCTGTGATAGGAGCTCTGACTGTGAATTTTGCAGCTTGTGATTTAGCAGTTTTAATGCTGTTCTGTAGATTTTCATATTGGTTTTTTGCTTGTAAATACTGCATTTCACTTCCTATATTTTGCTTCCACAGCTTGCCTAGTTTTTCATAGTTAGTTTTTGCCAGACTAAGAGCACCTTCCAGTTCTACTATCTGAGCATTTGCAGTTCTTGCATCCATGCTTGCCACTACTTGTCCTTTTGATACGCGTTGTCCTTCTGTCACATATAGTTTGACTAGTACACCGGGTACTTCTGGAGATACCATAACGTTATTATCAGATTCTACTAAGGCTTGTACATCAAAAGGGTTTTTAAATTGCCCTTTATTCACTATCGAAGTCATAACGGCTATTGCATTTGGTCGAGAATTTGTATCTAGTTGAATTATCTCTCCTTGGACTTTAGCTATTGTAGCTTTCAGAGAAGTCATCTTTGTTTGAAGAGAATCTAATTCTGCTCTTTTAACTTCTAGAGCTCCTTCGTTTGTGCCACTACAAGCAGCAAATAAAGTGATGATTGATAATGTGATCAGTATATTTTTCATTAGTGTGATTTGGTTTTTTTAATAGTGAATAAATGGATGAATAATTGAATATTTTAATTTTGTCCTGTTATTTAGTTATTCTGTTCATCATTGATTTATAGTTTTCCCAATGCTTTATTAAGGTCTATTCTCGCTACGTTTAGTTCATAGAGAGCATTAAGGTAGTTTGTCTTTGCTTGAGTAAGTTCGCTTTCAGCGTTTATCATCTCAAAACTGCTGCCTATGCCTTCTTTAAATTTAATGGTAGTAGTGTTATAGATGCTTTCGGCTAGGGTTTGACTTCCCTTTTGAAGCTCTATACTTTTAAGAGCATTGGTATAATTAGTTTTCGCTTGACTTACTTGTAGATTCATACTAAGTAAAGCTTGCTGTTTAGTATTTTGGGTTTTTTCTATGTCTATCTTGACTTGATCCATTTTGGCTTTTTTATAAAATCCGTCAAAAATAGGGACGTTTAGACTTACAGCATATCGTCCATTTCCGAACCAGTCATTACCTAGTGTATTGAATTCCCCATCACTGGCAAAAGTGCTAGTACCGTATGAGAAGTTGCCATACAGGTTTGGGATATAGCCCATTTTGTATCGTTTTAGACTGAGCTGGTTTAGCTCTTGCTGTTGGTTTATAAGTTGTATCTCTATTCTGTTATCTGCGTTGAAGCCTGCTAGAGCTGAATCTGTAATTGGCTCCTCAGGCATTACACTGGTTAGCGTTAAATCCTGGTTTACATCTATACCTATACTGTTTAGCAATAGTTGTTTGGCTAGCTTAGCTTGGTTTTGAAGCTTATTAATATTGATCTCCATATTAGATACCGATAAAGTAAGTCTGTCTACATCTAGTTTTTCAGCAAATCCTGCATTATAGAGCTGATCTGTTTCAGATTGGAGCTTTTTAATATTTGCTAAGCTGGTGTTTAATTGGACAATATTTTGCTGTGAGATGAGTGCCATATAGTAGGCTTTAGTTACTCCTTCTCTGATGTCTATCTCAGATGCTGATGCGCTTAGTTCACTAATTTTTACAAATTCGGAAGCGGCTTTAAGTCCTAGAAAAAACGAACCGTCAAAAAGGAGTTGATTTGCACCTATACCTACATTTGCATTAAATGGCACCCCAAACTGAGTGGCTATAGTGGTCCCTGGTTGCCCTACGAAATCACCGGGGATGATTTGTGTAGGTATTATAAAGGTATGATTGAAGTCTGCACTGCCGCTTATCTGCGGAAGTCCTTGTGCTTTGATCTCATTTACTTGTGTTTCTGCGTAGTCTATGTCTAGAGCCGCATTCAGCAGTGTAGTGTTTTTTTGCAAGGCCATATCCAGAGCTTGGTCTAAGCTTAGTGAAAGGTCCGCTTGTCCAAAAGATACTTGAAAGCTTAAAAGTGTTAAAAGTGTAAAAACGTATTTCATTATTCGTTAGTTATTTCGTTAATGTGTTGTTCTAAGTATGAGCGGCCTTCCTGTGTGCAAATGCCAAATAGATGATAGCTTACCATCTGAAGATGTAGGGTTTTAAAATCGTAGTTGTTGTCACCCTGTATCAGTTGCTGTATCATTCCGTGCATTAGAGTGCCATACATAGCTGCCGCTATTTTGGGTTCTATTTCTCGTCTATAGAGAGCTTCATTTTGACCTTCTTCAATATTTTGTATGATCACACTTGAGATAAAGTCATTTTGAAAAGTATTCATTTTGGCCCAAGCAGAGGGGTAATATTTTTGTAAGTCAAAAATCACTGTAGGATTGATATCTCTATGCTGATGACTTATATGCTTGCTAATATCTATCATTTTTTGAACGGCATTTTCATCAGTACTGTAGCAGGTATTGCAAGAGAGCATTTCTCGGTTCAAGTCAGCCTCTATTACTTTTAATACTAAGTATCTCTTATCAGAAAAATGCTTGTAGATGGTTTTTTTACTTACCCCTAGCTCACGAGCTATGTCATCCATGCTCACGCTTTTTATACCTATTCGCATAAAAAGATTTGCAGCTCCTTGCAATATTTTTACTGATTCTTCCAAATTTAGTGCAAAGACACGAAGGAAACTTTGAATAACAAAATAGTTTCCAAAGTTTCTTGTCGAAACTTTACTTCCGTTTATCTGATTAAAAACACTCCCTTTAGTTTTATCCAGGGAAATCGTTAATCTTTTACTGACTATATTTACATTCGCAGCGTGGTAGGGACAGATACTTTTTTAGTAGGATTAGCTGGCGGTAGTGCTTCGGGTAAGACTACATTCATTAGAAGACTCAGCGAAGAGTTTGGTGAGGATAAAGTATGCGTAATTACGCAAGATAACTACTATAAAGGCCTCTCTGAGCAACTCCGTGATGAAAACGGAATGGTCAATTTTGATCACCCTACGGGCATAGATTTTAATCGTATTAAAAAAGATCTAAGAAGATTACTTAAAGGGAATCCTGTGAAGCTAGTAGAGTACACCTTTAATAATCCGGATATTTTTCCAAAGGAGATAGTATATAATCCTGCACCTATAGTATTAGTAGAAGGTTTATTTGTATTTGCTGATAAGGGATTAAATAAAATGTATGACTATAGGTTATATATAGATGCAGATGATGATGTCACACTAAAGAGGAGGATAGCTAGAGATACGGCAGAGCGTGGTATGACACACGATGAGGTGATGTATCAATGGGAAAATCACGTTCTTCCGGCATATCAGGAATTCTTGAAACCACATAGGCCAGCTGCTGATTACGTCATCGAAAATACTAAAAATTTCGATAAATGCTTAGCGAATGTCATAGCTAAGTTTAATGAGGTTATTGCTGATTCTAGCTTTAAAAAATAGGCTACTGAAGGAGAGAGGTTTTCCCTTTAAACTTTAATTGCTAAGTTTGGCATATAAATATATTTTTGCAGCCTTTGAAATTTTCGCAAAACATCTAACCAGAATATAGTTACAATGAACAATAAAGGATTTATCCAATTTATTACTGTACTGCTAATATTAGCTAGTGCATATCAGCTTTCGTTCACCTTCGTGACGAATAATGTAGAAAACAATGCTGAAGCTGCGGCTGTAGCAATGTACTCTGAAGAAGGCAATCAGAGAGATTCTTTTGAACGTAGGTACTTAGACTCTATGTCTCAGGTAAAAGTGTATCCTGGCATAGGATTTACTTACCAAGAGTGTAAAGAAAACGAACTTAACCTTGGGCTTGATCTTCAGGGTGGTATGAACGTAACGCTAGAAGTAGAGACTCCAGCAGTGATAGCTGCTATGGCTGGCAAGACAGATGATAAGGCGTTTTTAGATGCGTTCAATACATCTAAAAGTGAGTATTTAGGTCAGCAGAACTTTGTAGACTTACTAGCAAAAAATTATAATACCGCTAATCCAGAAGGAAAGATAGCAGGTATATTTTATGGTAAAGGTCTAAAGGCTGAATTGCCAAATGAGTACAACTCTACTAACCAAGAAGTTTTTGACTACTTGAAAAGAGAAAGCGAAAGTGCTATAGGAAGAGCATTTGAAATCGTAAATACACGTATAGATAAGTTTGGTGTGGCACAGCCTAACGTGCAGCGTCTAGATAACGGACGAATACTTGTAGAGCTGCCAGGTGTAGATAATCCTCAGCGTGTGAGAGATCTTATCACGAGTTCTGCTAAGCTTGAGTTTTGGAAGGTATTTCCTAATTACAAGGGTTTTGAATACTTAGAGCAGGTGAATAAAGTGGTCTACGGTGAGAAATTACTGAATGATACTACTGAAGAAGTTACTACTGCAGTCATAGATACTGCTTCAGAGCCAGAGAGTAAAGATGGTACATTGCTAGAAGGTAGCTTAGGAGCCACTGACAGTTTGGGTGGAGACAGTATAGAAAAGTCGAAAGACGAACTTCAAAAGGAGAATCCAGTACTTAGTAAAATAGTACCTAATGTAGCTAATGAGGGTAAAAACTGGGCACAGAGTGCTGAGATAGGGTATATAGATGCAAATGATGTTAAGTTATTTAAAGGCTACTTTGCTCGCAAAGATGTACAAGCAGTTCTTCCTTCTAATCTTCATTTCAAGTTCGGCTTCAAGCCATTTCAAATAGACGGTAGAGATTTCGTAGCTATCTACGCACTGAAAAGTGGTAGAGGCGGTGAGCCTGCACTAGCTGGTGATGTGATCACAGATGCCAGACCTACTCGTGAGAGTGATCTTAGCATAGCAGTAAGTATGCAGATGAACCAAGAAGGTACTTCTGTATGGAGAAGAATAACGAAAGAGGCATCCTCTGCCAGTCCTCAAGAGTGCATAGCAGTAGTGTTAGATAATCAAGTATACAGTGCACCTACAGTGAACGGTGAGATACCTAATGGTAGCTCAGTAATCACAGGAAACTATGAGATAGAAGAGGCTACTGACTTAGCGAACATACTAAAAGCAGGTAAACTTCCTGCACCAGTGAGAATCACAGGAGAAACTACCGTAGGACCTACACTAGGTGCAAAGGCTATCTCAGCGGGACTTATCTCGTTAGTAGTAGGTTTCTTATTAGTAATAGTCTTTATGGTAGTGTACTATGGCAAAGCTGGATTATATGCTGACATAGCCCTACTGGTTAATCTTATATTTATCATAGGTGTGCTGGCAGGATTGCACGCAGCACTTACACTTCCAGGTATGGCAGGTCTAGTACTTACCATTGGTATGGCAGTAGATGCTAATGTACTTATTTTTGAAAGAGTTCGTGAGGAGCTAACTACAGGTAAGTCATTTAAGGCAGCCATTAAAGACGGTTACTCAGGAGCATATTCTTCAATTATAGATGCGAATATTACAACTGTTATTGCAGGTGTAATCCTTTGGGTTCTTGGTAAAGGACCAGTTATGGGTTTTGCAGTGATACTTGTCATTGGTATACTTTCTTCATTATTTACATCCATATTCTTAACTAGACTATTCATAGATAATGATATCAAAAAAGGAAAAGAAACCTCATTTTATACGAGTGTATCTGAGAAGATAGGTAAGAAGCTAAATATGCTGGACTGGAATCTTATAGGAAAACGTAAGTTGTTTTATATGATATCAGGAGCTATTATCATACTTGGAGGGATATCACTAGTCACTAAAGGAGTATCTACAGGTGTAGATTTCAAAGGTGGATGGAGTTATGTGATGAATGTAGAAGGAGCTAGTTCAGGAGCTATAAAAGAAGCTCTAGCGACTACACTCACAGATGCCAATACAGAAGTGAAAACATATGGAGAAGCTAACCAATACAAAATCACAACTTCGTATGCTATAGAAAGCCAAGAAGCGGATGCAGGTAAAGTAGTAGAAGCGGCTATTCTCAAGGCTCTAAGCAAATATGACGTAACAGGGGATAATATACTATCTAACAGTAAGGTAGGACCTACTATAGCTAAGGATATCAAAGTGAGATCTGGTTGGGCTATCGCTTTAGCTATCATCGGAATGTTCTTGTATATCTTAGTACGATTTAGAAATATAGGATTCAGTTTAGGTGCTACCGCTGCTATCTTCCATGATGTTCTCATAGTATTTTCTCTATATTCTATCCTGTGGGGTATTGTACCATTTGAGTTGAGCATAGATCAAGCATTTATAGCAGCCATACTTACAGTAGTAGGTTACTCTATAAATGATACAGTGGTAGTGTTTGACCGTGTGAGAGAGTTCTTAGGCTTAAATAAGCACGAGAAGGATGTAGCACCAGTTATCAATAAGGCGATTAATACTACACTAAGTAGAACACTGATTACTTCATTGACTACATTACTTGTGATTCTTATTCTATTCATCTTCGGTGGTGAAGGTCTTAAAGGGTTCACATTCGCATTACTCATAGGTGTGGCAGTAGGTACCTACTCCTCTATCTGTATAGCTACTCCGATAGTAGTAGATTATATGAAAAAGTTCGGGAAGTAATTTTCGGTAACAATATATTTAAAGGTCTTCTCCAAATCATTGGGGAAGGCCTTTTTTGTTACCGCTTTGTGGTTTTATCTTTACTTTGTACAAAGATTGTTATTCTATGAAAATCGGTTTCATTTTATTTTTCACGTTAAGTATTTACTGCCACTTAGGTGCTAGTGCTCAAAAGATCCATGAGATTTCACTTACTGCTACAAAGTTATATATGGAAAAGGGTGGTTTTTATATTGATACTGTGGAGGATCACAGAACTATTAAAGAGGATATCGGGTTTGTAAACAAAGGGTTTTTTAATAAGCCTGTGCGTGCCACTTTTAGTGGAGGTCTTTTATTCATGCTGGAAAACTACTTCAATTATAGCTTACCAAAAAGCGGAGGTAAAACTGCAATTGTGGTAAAGGTTTTGAAATTTGAAATATCAGAAATTACAGAATTTTCTGCTGAATTCGCTGTAGTTAATATTACTCTTAACTATTATTATGGTAACAAGTTTTTGTATACAAGTACGGAAAAATTGAAAACTAGAGGTCTAGATGTTACAAAACTCCACCCTAACAATATTACGGATGCTCTGATAAGGTCATTAAAACATTATGATAGGAGTAAATGGGAAGAGAAGCTGCAAGAACGGGATACACTCAAAACTCTAGGTAAATTGCCATTAGATTTAAAAGAACCGCCTCTAGAGTTATTCGACTTAGGCCTCAAGTCTAAAGAGACGAGTAGTAATTCACAAGATTCAAAAAAAAGAAACGTAGTAACTATAGGCTATCAGATAGGGGGATATACCTTGGTGGGTATAGACTACGAGGTACGTGTGAGTGATTATTTTGGGGTTCATTTTGGAGGAGGTTTTGCTGGTTATACTGCTGGACTGAAAGTACATACTAACGACAAAAAGAATAGTTCATTCTTTAATATTAACTACAAAGACGGTGGGTTTGGTTTAATAGAAACGGCGGGGTTAGAGTATGGAGGAAGAATACCATTTTCAAAGAAAGGAGATTTTGGCTTACATCTTCAAGCTGGATTCGGAAAAATATTAAGTATTGATCCGTTGTTTTCTGATAGACTCTTTAGTTCGCTAGTGCCTCCAGATTACATGCTTACCGTTGGTGTAGGTTTTGGTTGGTAGATTATTTCAATTATCAGAATAGGTGTTTGATGGGGCGATTCCTTTATATGAGAAGTAGGTGTCAATATATATTAATTTTAGGATTAACTTTCTCGTTTATGATGTTTTCATGCAGTCAGGAGCCAAAGGTTGAGATTATTAAACAATGGTTTGATAAAGACTCAACTATGCTACAGACGGAGTATTCAGTTGTTATAATCGGTCAAGATACTTTCCGTAATGGCAGGTCTAGTGAATATTTCCAAAATGGGAATATTAAACAATCTGTAAACTATGACCGTGGGCTCATGGATGGCCAGGTTAATGCGTATTTCAAAAACGGCTTTATAATGACAGAACAATCGTATAGTAAGGGTCTTTTACATGGTCTTTCTAAAGACTTTTATGAGAATGGTAATGTGAAACTAGAGGTGACTTATGAAAATGGAATTATAGATGGAGATATGATTGAATATTACTTTTCAGGGCAGAAATCAAAAAGCATAACATTGGTTTCTGGATTAAAAAACGGACCTTCATTAATCTTTGACAGTCTGGGTCGTATTTACACTCGTTTAAATTATAAGAACAACTTACTCGATGGAGAGATAAAAAGCTTTTATCCTGATGGGAAACTTTTACTTAGAAGATTCTATAAAAAGGGCTCAAAAGAAGGTGAAGCCAAAGTGTTCTATCCTGATGGAGGTTTGAAGTTATTATTCAATTATAAGAACGGCAAAGAGGAAGGCAAGGGATATCTTTACGATTCCGATAGTCAGCTAATTGAAGAACGAATATATGAAAATGGGATATTGAAGAGTTATGGTACACCTGAAGCCATTCCTAGTGAGTAAAGGACACTTTATGTTCTAGTCGAGTCGTTTAGTAACGTTTTTTTTCTAGTAATTCCATTAGTTGGAATTGTATAGTTTGTTAAGTAGGGACATTTTGCGAGGTTGCTAAGGAACACATTTTTTAGGCAAAGGGAAACAAAAAAAGCCCCATTCAACACAATGAATAGGGCTTTTAAGTATTGTGGTGTGTGAATGACTATTTTGCTTCGTCTACATCATTGAGGTATCCTTTTAGATTCATAATGATAGGTACATTCATAAGGTCAGAGCCTAGTTCATTAGCTAAGTGTACACTTACCCAGTCCAGTCTGTAGATCACATCAAAGATAGATGTAAGCGTATATTCTGGGATCTGCATTGGAAGCACTTTATTGTTTGATAACTCTAGGTGAGAGATCAAGAAATCAAAACGAGCAGTTATTCTCTCATTATTGGTAGAGTACAGCATGATAAAGTTGGTATCCATAGTATCTGTATAGCTTTCTATCGCATTGTGATTAGCTTCTGGTAGTACATTTACAAAACCTTCTAATTTTGAGTTCTCTTGCAGTTGTTGTGTGAATCTGATAGCCACAGGAGCAAACTCTCTATCGCATACGATTACAAATTTTTTGCGTGGAGTATTTTTAAAGAAATCAAAGATACGTGTGCCACTTTCTCGCTGTGTGGCTAGATTCTTTTCGAAGTGATCTTTCACTACTTGTATGATGGGTGTGTAGTCCGTACCTATCAGCTCTCCTATAATCATAGATAGTATACTTAGACCAAAGCCTACAGTCATACGTGGTTGGTATCCGCTGGCTAAGTCATATGTTTTTATATTGTTAGCTGTTGCAAGTTCTTTTAGTTTTCCGCCGCCTGTTAGTATGAGGGTGTGACATCCTTCTGCTAGAGCTTCAGCAAACATCTGTAGTGTCTCTTCTGTGTTCCCAGAATAAGAATTTAGTACTACTAGTGTCTTTTTATTTATATACTTAGGTAAGTGGTAGTCTGCTACTGTCTCTATCGGAATAGGACACTTATCAAAAAACCAGTTTTTAGCTAATACGGCACCTATACCGCTACCGCCTAGTCCACCTAGTACTATATTATCAAAATCGTCTATCCCAAGACCGTGAGATGTATAGTTATCTAAAACGTACTCAAATTGCTCTGTGAAGTTTTCTAAGGATGATTCGTGTGTTATCATATGTTATTCGTTATACCTTTGTACCAAACAAAGATAATCTCATTCAGATTAGTTTTTAGTCTAAAACAAAATAATACACAAGAAATGTCCGATACAGCTGATAGCGAAATTCAAGTAACCGAAGATGAACTCTTTTTAAAGTACGTATTCACTGTAGATTTAGGTCAAGAACCTGAGCGAATAGATAAGTACTTGGTTAATAAGATAGAAGGAGCGAGTAGAAATAAATTACAAGAAGCCATAGAGCGTAAGCAGGTGGTGGTCAATGGTAAAGCAGTCAAGTCTAACTATAAGGCAAAGCCAAAGGATCGCATAGAAGTATTGGTAGATAAGGAGCCTAGTGAGCTAGAGGTGATAGCAGAGGATATACCACTAAATGTGATATATGAAGATGATGCACTTATGATAGTGAATAAAGTAGCAGGTATGGTGGTGCATCCGGGATTTGGTAATCACAGAGGTACACTGCTTAATGCCTTGGCATTTTTACTGGATAATAAGAAGGCTCTGCATAAAGGTAAACGTCCGTGGCTAGTACATCGTATAGATAAAAATACTAGTGGCCTTCTGGTCGTAGCGAAGACAGATACAGCCATGGCTCATCTGAGCAAGCAGTTTAAAGATCACACGATAGAGCGTACTTACCAAGCACTCGTATGGGGAAGTATGGAAGAGAAAGATGGAACTATAAGCTCTATCATAGGAAGAGATCAATACGATAGAAAGCGTTTTGTAGTGCTCAGCGAAGATGAAAATAGAGGAAAGCATGCAGTGACGCATTATAAGGTCTTGGAAGATTTTCTGTATACTAGTTTGGTAGAGTGTAAGCTAGAGACTGGACGTACACATCAGATACGTGTACATCTTAAGCACCTCGGCAATCCATTATTCAGTGACGATTTTTATGGTGGTAATCGTATACTAAAAGGAGTTGTATTTAGTAAGTATAAGCAATTTGTAGATAATTGCTTTAGCATAATGCCTAGACAGGGCTTACACGCTAAGTCACTTGGTTTTGAACATCCTACTACTAAGGAGTGGATGCAGTTTGATTCGGAATTGCCTCATGACATGCATACAGTTGTAGATAAGTGGAGAAACGCTGCAAACACCTACGGGTTTAAGTAAAACGCAAGTAAAAATGTTCGCAGAAAGGGCTTGGCTTCGAGTATATAAACTTTCTGCAAATACTTTTATTCACGAGTAGCCTTATAATACCAATTTAGTTTTTAAGTGTCATATAAATAAATTGAGTTTATCGAAGGTTTGTAAA
>CAWVTM010000042.1:0-13845 GCA_963933305.1 uncultured bacterium | reverse complement strand
TAGATCAGTAACTAACTATTAAAGGCCCACTATCCGTCGGATAGTGGGCCTTTTTATGCTCTTTGTTTTGTAGAAGTATCAGATTGAATTCGATTATTGTTATCATTAGCAATTCAGATTACCTTTTAGTAGTTAGTATAGATTGAAAGTGATGATGTGATGGCGAGCTATTACAAAACAGTATTTAGAAACAAAATTGTTATGGACTTGATTTTATCAATGAAGTCTCGCAATTATTATTGTTTCAGTAAAGGACTATCTTTACTAACATACATCGACTATATGAGTGTTAGTCAATAAATGCATTAAAGGAATAGTAAAAATAAGATGGTTAAACTAAAGAGTCAATCTACCTCTTCATAATTGGTGTACTCACCTACTTTGGGCTGCGGTTGTGTTCTTTTAGGCTTGTTTAGTATCTTGTCTATGAAACTATTAGCAGAAGACACGATCACTCCTAAAAGTAGAGCCCACCAAAAGGAGTGAACTGTAATGCCACTTACAAAGTAATCCATGATCTCTACCATGAAGGCTGTAAGTATGAGGCTAAAGAGACCAAAAGTAATCATGGTAATAGGTAAAGATATGATTGCGAGTATAGGACGAATAAGAGTATTTACTATGGCAAGTACTACCGCAGCTATGATGGCATACTTAAAACTGATCACAGAGATACCTTCTAAGTATTGGGCACAGAGCCAGACAACACCTCCTAAGGTCAAAAATTTAATAATTTTATTCATGTTGTGTTCTTCTAGGAATGATAATTCTGTACTAAAAGTACAAATATAATGCCTGCCCTAAAAAGAGAGGACTATAGGAGTCCGCAGGATTTTATTTCAAGATATTTATTGATCGAATCTACAGTAAGTGTTTGAGGGTCAGTTAGTACTGATTGTATTCCGTTTTTATTGAGTTCTTTTACCATTTGTTTTTTCTGGTATGACAGTTTTTCCGATACAGACTTATAGTAGTAGTCTGTCTGGTGCTCACTAGTGGAGTGTATCACTTTTTCTATCTCGCTATTTTGGAAAAATAGTACTACTAAAACGTTGTTTTTTGCGATTCCTTTTAAGTAAGGTAGCTGTCGTTTCATTGCATTCATATCTTCAAAATTGGTGTATAGCAGTAAAAGACTTCTATGGTTGATTTTAAACTTGACTTGAGCGTAAAGCTTTTCAAAGTTACTCTCATAGAACTCGGTTTTCAGATTATACAGTACATTCAGTATCCGCGGCATTTGACTGGTAGCTTTATCTGCAGGCAGTATTTTTTCTACTTTTTTATTGAAGTAAAGGACTCCAGCTTTGTCATGATTTTTAATAATGACTTGGCTGATAGCCAATGCACTATTGATAGAGTAATCTAGTAAACTGAGCCCATCAAATGGCATCTCCATAGACCTACCACTATCTATGAGACAGTACACTTGCTGAGCACGCTCGTCGATGTACTGATTTACCATTAGTTGATTTTTTTTGGCACTTGCTTTCCAGTTTATATAGCGGATATCATCCCCTTTCACATAGTCTTTTATTTGCTCAAACTCAGTGCTGTGTCCTATTTTTCGAGTCTTTCTATTCCCTACTTGGCTGGTGAAGTATTTGAAGTTTTTCAGGTTATACTTATTGAGATGGATATAGGAGGGATAGACAGATATATGTTTCGCTGTATCCAGTTCATAGCGTCTTATTACTAGACTGAGTGGTGATCGCACTAGTACTATGGTATTCCCAAAATCATATTCTCCACGCTCTTTGGGCTCTAGATCATAGGCTATTCTTTCTTTGCTTTGTGATTTTACTTTCACCTTGAAGCTAAGCTCTCTAAGTCCAAGCTGATAGGGTATTTCCTCGTAAATCTGGGTGTTGATTGGGAATCCATAGGTATTGATTACGGTAATAGAGCACTCATTTATATCGCCATTAGACAGTATGGAGTTCAACTTTCGCGTACCGCTGACTTTATTCCCTCTATAAAGAAAAAGTATATCCAATAAAGTGCCTAGTGCTAAGAGACCGAGCAATACTAGTCCTACTGTGTAATATAGCGTATAGAAATGCCCAAAAGCAAAAAGGAATCCTGCAGCAATGAGTACGATAAAAAATGTACGGTGTAAAAATATAGTATTCCAAAAGTGCTTCATCCACCTAGCGAGGTACTTCTATACTTTCTATCATTTCTTTCACTACAAAGTCAGGAGTGAGACCCTCCATTTCCTTCTCAGGAGATACGATGACACGGTGCCTAAGAGCAGGCAATGCTACAAATTTCACATCCTCAGGGATCACGAAATCACGACCTAGCATAGCAGCTCTGGCCTTAGCTGCATCTAAAATAGATATAGATGCTCTAGGAGATGCACCTAAGAATAGGAGCGGATTGTTACGGGTTTGGTTTACTATCTTGGCTATGTACTCTACTACAGAATCCTCTATAGTTACTTCTTTAGCCACACGCTGCATTTCCAATATATCTTTTGCATTCAGGACTCCGTTTACTACTTCCATTTGACTTGTTCTTCGCACATTATGCTGCTGTAGTATGGTTACCTCATCAGCAAGGTCTGGATAGTCTATTTCTATTTTAAAGAGAAATCTATCTAGCTGTGCCTCGGGTAGTCTATAGGTGCCTTCCTGCTCTATCGGGTTCTGGGTAGCTAGCACTATAAATGGGTTAGCCATAGGATAGGTACTACCGTCTATGGTAATTTGACGCTCAGCCATTACCTCAAAGAGGGCAGACTGTGTCTTGGCTGGAGCACGATTTATCTCATCTATCAGTACTAGATTCGTAAATATCGGCCCAGCTTTGAAATCAAAATTAGCTGTTTTTTGATTAAATACTGACGTACCGAGTATGTCAGATGGCATGAGGTCAGGAGTAAACTGAATACGTGAAAAATTCACCTGAATGCTTTGTGCTAGTAGTTTGGCAGATAGCGTCTTAGCTATGCCAGGTACTCCTTCTATAAGGCAATGTCCATTTGCTATAATTGCTATAATCAGCGAGTCTATTAAGTCCTTTTGACCGACTATAACTTTACTTAGTTCTGCTTTTATCTTAGTGACTCCAGTGGATATTACACTTAGTGTTGTTGTGTTTTCTAAACTGGTAGTAGTAGACTCTGGTTGCTGTGCCTCGAGGTTATTTTCTGGTTCCATGGTATATGTCTAGTTTTTGTATATGTGATTCTATGAGTTTACTAAAAGATAAAAATCCCTCTTTACTCATTTGCTTTAGTGTTTTTACTTTTTGAAATTGAGCTATAAGGACGTCAAGTTTCTTCGGATTTATATTGGCTTTTTGAGCCAGTTTCAGTTTGAAGTCTTGTGTTATTTCAGCAGTACTTACGTTATATCTCTGCCGTATCCTATCCAGTAGGTAATTTACTCTATATCTAGCTAAGTCTATATGATTCTCTTCGTGCATAAAAAGGTTAGAGACCATTTTCATAAAGGCTAGTGAATTATTTTGAGGTTTACTGTGGATGGGTATATTTCTACTTATTCGTTTGTAATTTACACCAAAGAGTAGGAGTATAGCAACTATAAATGTAAATAGAGCTGCAGCTAGTGATTTGTGTTTTAAGATATAGCTAAGGGAATCCCATACACTTCCATCCTGAGGTGGAGTCGTGTATCTACGTTGGGTACCGTATCCGTCCCAGAGGAAGTAGCTGGTATGGTTAAGTTGAGCCATAGCTTGTACTGCATATTGTCCATCAGTGGAGTGTAGCATGTGGTAATTTGTAAAAAAGAGTGGGTTGCTGTGAAGGAGTATTTTTTGATCGGCATCATTGATACCTAGTTCTATAAAGTTGGGTTTTGCAACACCATTTACTTCTAGGGTCCCAAGTACACGTGCTCCGTTAGGAACGCTGGTAAAGTAGCTGAGCTGTTTTACCTTATTATCTATGGTATAGCTACGCCCATTTTTACTGGCATAGTTGAGCTTCAGTTTTGCTGTATTCACATTAGCACTTGCAGTTTCTATTTTATAGGGCTTAAATAACGCTGCATCAAAATTTCGAGTAGCTATAAATAGGCTATTTTCATATTGCGTATAGTTTAGTAGTCTGACTTGAGTAAGAGAGTCAGGGTAAAATAGCTCATTGATATAGATGTATGAACTGTATTCATACTCATCATAAGATTGTAGCTGATCTGATGTTCTCCCCTTTATTACCTCTGTAGTGCTATTGGGATATATGTATTCTAACTCTTGACCGAGCACATAGGTGCCATATGGAGCTTTGTATTGGGACTCATAGTGGAGACGCCAGTCATTAGTATTCTCTTGCGGATCACAAGCTGACAGTATCAATAAAACGATCGATATGTAAACTGTTCGCATCATCTTACTGCACCTATCTGCTCCTTAAAAATAGCTTCTATTCCTGCAAAATCAGTCTCACTGACAGTCTTCTTTCCATACCAAGCGTACTCAAATAGGTATGAAACCTTGAGAAACTGTGTGCTTCTATCGGTGTCCTTAATCTCACTGAGGTAGTCACTGTTAGTCTTCTCTCTATGATAAATCAGTACGTTATTTTCCTGTAGTTTCTCTAGATACAGTAGGAAATAATAGCGAATAGCTAGTGTGAAGTTGCCGCTGATTTTTGCGTCTTGTATCAGAAAAGTCAAGCTTTCTGTATCTACCTCCTCTTCTAAACCTTCCGTAGATTGACGTATTGGGTTAGCGTCTACACTATTCAGGCCGTTCTTTTTTGCGTAGTTAAAATCAGATAAAACGCGGTAAAGTATATAGAGCAAAAAGAGTCCTACGAGCACTAATAATAGTTTAAATACATAACCTAAACCTCCTGTGATATCTACTCTTTTGGCAGTGCGAGGCTTACGCACGGGTGGCTGGTAGTCATTGTATTTAAAGGAATTTTCGTTGTATCTCGATTTTAAATCTGAGTTTCCTTTAGCTATAGGGGCACTGTATTCCCGGGTTACAATAGCTTGTTTTTCATCAAGACGAATCTCATCTTGATAGTTTATTTGATCTTGATCCCACTGAGCTGCAGTCCACATACTAGTGAAGAGTATGATAAAAAGATATAGTACTTTAAGTCTATAGCTCTTCATGTAGCATTTCGTGAAATGTGTGAACTTCTGTTCTACGTGCGTGATGTCTTACTGGATAAATCAGGTAGTAATAGCTGATAAGTGATAGTGTGCTAAATATGATGGCAAGTGCCATTGCATTTGGCATATCATTATACAATTGGGTGATAAATCCTTCTAAAAGACCAGCGGCTATGGTAAAAGGTATAGTACTCAAGACGATCATCAGCGAGTCCTTGCCACTTTGCATAAACGCCTGTCTGCGAGTAAGTGAGCCGGGAAATAACCATGCTAAACCAAGTATGAAACCAGCAGCTGCTTCTATTACCATTCCGAAAATTTCCATAGCTCCGTGGATCCAGATAGCGGTGAGTGATGTGCCGAGTACGTCTGCCTTGTGAAACATAGTGAGAAATGCTCCTAGCATCATACTATTGGAAAACAGCAGTTTGAGTGTACCTATGCCTAAAGTGATCCCACTGATATACATCAGTAGTCCTACACGTATGTTATTAATAGTAATGCCTAAGAAACTACCGATGTCTCCTAATGCAGTAGTATTGGTATATATAGCTGCAGGGTCTCCATTTGCGATATTTTCCATAGTGGTATCTACATAATTATCTCCCAGTATAGAGCGTATGAATGCTTCATCGTACAGAGCAGAGATAGTTCCTATGCTAAATAGAAGTAGAAATATGGCAAACGTGAAGTAGATGTACTTTCTGTATTTGTAAGAAATAATGGGAACGTCTTCCCTCCAAAAATCTGCAATGCTGCCATACGTAGTTTTTGGTTTTACCATACGCAGATAAGCGTTGGTAGATAATGCATTTAAGTATACATTCACCTTGCTCTTAGGATAGTACGTCTGTGCGTATGCTAAGTCATTATTAAGTTGTACGAAAAGTTCTGATAGTCTATCAGGCTGAAGTGGCTTCTTGTGGTAAAGATAATTTTCGAACTCTAACCATTTCGCTTTATTTTGCTTTATGAATGAAACTTCTCTCAATTAGCGGTTTTCATTTTTTAAATTGATGTATGGCAAAGTTAAACGTAAAAACAAATTTTAATACAAAGCTTTCATTTGATACGGATACTTTAGGTAAAAGAATAGTAGCATATTTTATAGACCTCATTATTTTATTGATTTATGTATTATTGGTTATCTATGTTTTTAGCATATTTAATCTTGATATAGCGGATGAGTTAGAGCAAGATAGTGGGCGTATTTCTTGGGGATTGATTTCGGTGCTTTCTTTGCCTATACTTTTTTACACATTGGTAAGTGAGACTGCATCAGGGGGCTATACTATAGGTAAGTTTCTGGTAAAGCTTAAGGTGGTAAAGATTGACGGTTTCCAACCCAGTTTTGTTGAGTTCTTTGTACGTTGGATTTTTAGAATGGTGGACATCTATTTTATTACCATAGTAGCTATCAGTTTTGGAAGTTTCGTAGGTCAATTTTTATCCATATACATGCTTGGTCTAGTAGCTATCATCACTATAGCTCGCAATAAAAGAGGGCAGCGTATAGGTGATTTAGTAGCAGGCACGGCTGTGATACAGGCTAAGGTGAAGCAAAGTATAAATATCACTATACTCAAAGAAGTATCCGAGGATTACGTGCCGCAGTATAGTCAGGTACTAAGACTCAGTGATAATGATGCTCGCATCATTAAGGAGACCTACGAGAATGCTATAAAAATAAACGATACTCAGCTTATCAATAAGCTGGTAGCTAAGCTAGAGTCTGTGATGAATATAAAAAGTACTACTTCCCCTAGACTATTCATCTCTACTGTACTCAAGGATTTTAATTACTATACGCAGAGCATGTAGATTGGGACTTACTTCTTTTTCAATTCAAATAAGTCTGTGCGTCTGTCTTGCAAGTTTTTAACTGCACCAAACTGGTGCAACTCTCTAAGCAGGTCTATATCTACATCTGCTATGAGAATCATTTCAGTATTGGGAGTAGCTTCCGCTTTTATACCATTGCTAGGAAAAGAAAAATCACACGGAGTGAAAACCATACTCTGAGCGTATTGTATGTCCATATTTTGTACATTTGGTAGATTGCCAACGCTCCCTGCTATAGCTACGTAGCATTCGTTTTCTATAGCTCTCGCCTGAGCACAGTAGCGTACACGAGAGTAGCCATTTTGAGTATCTGTAAGGAACGGCACAAAGAGTATATCCATTCCCTCATCTGCAAGTAGTCTACTAAGTTCTGGGAACTCAGAGTCATAGCAAATCAAGATTCCAATTTTACCGCAATCCGTATCAAAAGTTCTGATCTGATTACCGCCCTGCATACCCCAAATTTGTGCTTCGTCCGGAGTTACATGCAGCTTTTCGTATCGCTCTACAGTGCCATCTCGCTTGCAGAGATATCCTACGTTAAATAAAAGCCCCTCACGTAGTTCGGGCATACTTCCACTTATGATATTAATATTATAACTGATGGCAAGTTCTGAGAATTTTTGAACAATTTGAGGAGTAAATTTAGCTAATTCGCGTATAGCATCTGGTGTACTCATATGGTTGTTTTCTGCCATAAGTGGGGCATTGAAAAACTCGGGGAATAGAGCAAAATCTGATCTGTATCCCGATACGGAGTCTACAAAGTACTCTACTTGCTGCATTAGCTCATCTAGATCTGAGTACGGACGCATCTGCCACTGAATTAATCCAAGGCGGACGATACTCTTTTTGGTAGCTGCTTTCTTCTGTGGTTTTTGGTAGTAGATATTGTCCCACTCTAGAAGTACCGCAAATTCTCCAGATTCCTTA
Organism: uncultured bacterium; assembly: GCA_963933305.1. Lineage (GTDB taxonomy): Bacteria > Bacteroidota > Bacteroidia > NS11-12g > UBA9320 > UBA9320. The sequence continues at coordinate 5,974 of CAWVTM010000042.1, read as the reverse complement.
TCCCCATCTAAGTAGCCTTTTAGAATCTTGGCTGGGTGAAAATCATTTGATATCTGAAAGTTAAGCACTGGGTCATTTATCTCCTTACGCTTTACTTTCTCTATGTACTCCTTTGGACTGATATCCGCAGCATATTTATGGTAGTTAGGGATACGTCCACCGAAGGCTATTCCTTCCAGATTTAACCGTTCTACTAGTTCTTTTCTATAATCATATAATCTGCGGCCTAGTCTTAGTCCACGGTACTTAGGAGCTATGAATATATCTATACCATAGAGTACATCACCTAATGCGGTGTGCGTATTGAAAGTGAAATTTCCAGTGATATCCTTATACGTATGTTCGTCTTCAAACTGGTCATATTCTACGATGAGTGACAAAGCACAGCCTGCAAATTCTCCATTAATTTTTATAACTACTTGCCCCTCAGGAAATAGTCGTACTAATGTTGCGATATTTTCTTCGCTCCATAGAGAGCCAGGCATACCACTATACGAGTCTTGCATAGTAGATTTAAGCTCCTCGTAATCATTGATAGTAAGGTACTTAAGTTCGATATTTTCGATATCTTTCATTGTCTTAATTGTATCTCAAATGTATTCCGAAAGTTGAAAAAATAAGCATACTATTTTTAGTCCTGAGCTTGTCTGAAATGCTTACTTCTGGATTATTTTGTAGTGCAGTTTTATGACGTGTATTCCCCATAAAGTTACTGTACGGTCTGAGTACGAAATCCTTATCTTCGTATACACAGAAATATTCTCGGAGCGTACGTACGATTCTCACTTTGTAGGTATGTGCGTTTAGCTGTAAGAAACTATAAAATCCAGATCCTCAAAATCGATGTGTTTTTGAAGATAATATCAGCGAACTATCTAGATCTAAACTTGGTTTTAGAAATACAGAAGTACTTGGGTAATGGGAAGGTTACTTTCACAAGCGGAGCAGAGTTTTCTGAAATTCGAATGACTGAATATAGTTCAGTGTAAATTACTTTATTTGATTTATGAGTCTCATTTTGCTCGAAATTGAGATATTTTTATGATTTTGGAGCTTACTGTAAAATCATAATGTTCTACTTTACGGGCTCCTATCTAATTTTTAACTTTCTTTGGCAAACCAATGTCAGAACCTAAACTAGTTAAAAACAAACAACTCAATATATGGGAAGCCTTGATTCCCGTTTTCGCTCTAGTAGCTATGCTGGCATACAATGTATTTGTATTTCAAGATGACGCTATCAGCGGGAGTAATCAGTTTGTCCTACTCTTAGGAGCTGCAGTCGCAGTGATCGTAGGGCATTTTAATAAAGTGAGTTTTGATACTATGATGGATCATGTAGGGAGTAACCTGAAGTCTGTAAGTGGAGCCATTCTCATATTATTACTCGTCGGTTCTCTAGCAGCAGCTTGGTTAGTGAGCGGCGTTATTCCAGCTATGATTTTTTACGGTATTAAGCTTATCAATCCTACCGTTTTTTTGCCCACAGCAGTTGTTATAAGTGCATTAATATCTATAGCTACTGGTAGCTCATGGACTACGAGTGCTACCATTGGTATTGCCCTAGTAGCCATTGGAGAAGCCATAGGCCTTCCTGCGGGTATGGTGGCAGGTGCTGTTATCAGTGGAGCGTATTTCGGAGATAAGATGAGTCCGCTGAGTGATACTACTAATCTCGCTGCTGCTATGGCGGGTACAAATCTTTTTACGCATATCAAGTATATGGCATACACTACTGTTCCTACTATTGTTATTACGCTTATTGTGTTTTCTATTTTTAGTTTCACGTATGATGTTGGCGAGGTAGAGGGTACTGAGGTATTATTGGAAGCTATCACAGATAAATTTGTAATTACTCCGTGGCTTTTTCTAGTTCCTGTCATCGTGATAGGTCTTATTATTAAAAAAGTACAACCGCTTATCGCATTATTGGTAGGTACATTGTTAGGCTGTATTGCCGCAGTTATTTTTCAACCAGATATCATATCTGGAGGTATAAGTGATATTTATAAACAGCTCATGACTGCTATCACTACAGGTGTAGAAGTAGAAACGAGTAGTGATAAGTTGAATGATCTTTTTTCTGCTGGAGGGATGAGTGGAATGCTTGGTACCATTTGGCTTATCATCTGTGCCATGGTGTTTGGAGGAGTAATGGAGGCTATAGGTGCATTGGCACGCATTAGTCAAGCTTTACTTAGTTTAGCCAGTTCTGTGTTTGGCTTATTTGCCAGCACTGTAGCCAGTTGCTTAGCATTAAATCTGACTGCAAGTGATCAGTATCTAGCTATAGTTGTACCCGGTAAAATGTTCGAAAAAGCGTATAAAGACAAGGGATTAGCTCCTGAAAATCTGAGTAGAACATTAGAGGATAGTGGTACAGTGACCTCTGCTCTTATCCCTTGGAATACATGTGGAGCTTACCAAAGCGGTGTGCTAGGTGTAGATGTAAGTGAATATTTTATGTATGCTATTTTTAATTATCTCAGTCCGTTTATGACCTTGATCTTTGCTGCTTTCAAAATCAAGATAGCGGAGCTAAAAGAGGTTAAAGAATAAGGGCTTTCAAAACTAGTCGTTAGACTGATTAGAACATCTCTTCTAACTCTAGCTTGTAATCATACTGAAGATCTTCGTGCATCTTACCTATGGTTTTTTCTGCTAAGCTGAGTTGCCTGTCAAACATGTTTACGAGCACTGTATTGTAGAGATAAGACGGATCCATGTTTTTAAGCTTTCGGCAAAAATGAATTAAGAGTGCAGCCTCTGTTTCTGGCTTTTTAGAGAATTTAATGTACTTCTTTATCGTTCGTAGGATCTTGCGGACGCTTTTTTTGATGTAGTAGTAGTGCTGCTGGTGTACGAGCTCAAACTGCTCGTCTATGTATTCTTTTACTACATCTATATAGCCATCTTCATTTCCTGATTCAAAAAGTAAGTAAGTCAAAAGCTCTTTATTTTCTACCTTATATTTCCCTACACGCAGCACTATCTCCATAAGCTCCTCTTGACTGAGGTGCTGCAGTTCTTTTTTTATACGGGTGATTGGTACGGCTTTCATCCTCTAAGATTTCTTAAATATTTCTTACAAATTGATATAGAGAGTACTGTTATTAAAAGAGGAATCCCAATCCAAATAATTTCACTTTTTATAACCTCCAAACCCCATTCGCTAAAGAATTGTTTAAGCCCAATGGGAGATACTTGTATGGGGCTCCAAGGCAGAAAGTATCTTGAATTTTCGAAAGGTGAAAAGAATGCTACTCCTAATCCACCAGTGGTCATAGCATCTAGCAGAGAATGAGAGGCGGTACATAGAGCAAAGTAGAGTGAGAGTATGGGTCTTTTGGGTGTGTAAAATAGAAAAGTAATAGCTGCTCCAAAGAGTATAGCAAAGAAGAATGAATGTGTGAATCCACGGTGGCCCCAAAACGAACCGTAAGGAACGCCAAACTTGAAACCTAATACATCTGCGTCTGGTGCTATGGAGCACAAGATACCCAGCACCCAAAACTTAGGTTTTCTGAGTTCTTCAGAGAATGTCTTGCCTAATGCTATGGCAGCTAAGCTATGTCCAAATACGGATGCCATAGTAGATTAAAATTTAGGAATGCTGGTTAGATAGAGCTTCTCTACCTTCTCTCTGGCCCAAGGAGTTCGTCTGAGAAACTTCAAGCTACTGCCCATACTTGGATTACTCAAGAAACAGTTGATAGCTATACGTTCTCCCAGTCCCTCCCAGCCATAGTAGGATACTAAAAATTCAAGGACTTCCTTTAGCTTCATGCCGTGGAGTGGGTTATTGGGTTGTTCTTGCTCGGTATCTTCGTTACGCTTCACTAGGTGTCAAAATTAAACATAAAAAAAGTCTCGCCGAAGCGAGACTTTCCATTGTAAAAATTTTATTAGTAAATGCTTATACTAAATCTACATTTACTGCACTTGGGCCTTTTTGACCGTCTTCTACATCGTAGCTTACTTGGTCTCCCTCGTTGATTCTAGTTCTTGTACCTGTTTTGTGTACAAATACGTCTTTACTTCCATCTTCTGGTGTGATAAAACCGAAGCCTTTTTCATCGTTGAAGAATTTTACTGTTCCTTTATTCATTGTGTTATATAAGTTAAAGTGCAAAGGTAATCGGATTCTATCACATTGGTGCTATTATTTATTAAAGAATCTAAGTAAGTATTTCGTTTTAGGGTGAAACTTTAACTTAAATTGAGTTCAAAAATTTGACATTCAGTCGTTTAGCTATTTTTCTTTGCCCTTAGGTTTTTGTCCTCTAGATATAGGGTTCTTATATTTTTTAGCCTTTTTAATCTTAATTTTTTGACCTCCTCCTAAATTGTAGTCCTTTTTATTCTTGTCCTTTTTATCGTGAAACGATGGACCCGCAACATGCGTTTTCTTCTTGTGTGGGTTCTTTTCTATGATACGAGGCTGCTCGTCTAGCGTTAGTTGCTTGCTTACTTTTACTTCGGTAGGAAACTCTAATTGAGGAATATCATACTCCATCATTTTCTCGATTTCTTTTTTCCAATCCTCTTCTCCTTCTGTATAAAAGAGAATAGAGTGACCCATTTTTTCAGCTCTACCCGTACGCCCGATACGGTGCATGTAGTTTTCTGGAAATTTAGGAGTGTCAAAATTGATTACGTGTGTGATGTCATCTAAATCTAGACCACGAGCTATTACGTCTGTGGCTATCAGTATGCGTGCATTGTTGTCATTAAATCGTTCTATGGCAGCCATCCTGTTATTTTGGCTTTTATTAGAATGTATGACTAGTAATTCATTCCAAAAGTCTGGCTCCATGGCTTCGTAGAGGCGGTCTGCATTTTTCTTGCTATCAATAAATATTAATATTTTTTGGTACGTCTCTTTATCTTGGAGTAGGTGGCCTAGTAAGTTCACTTTGGTATAGAAGTTAGCTACAGGGTAACAACTCTGGTGAATATTGTCTAGCGGAGTACCACTCAGTGCTATGGCGATAAACTCTGGTTTTATGAAATTCTCATTGATGAGTATCTCCACATCCTCGGTCATAGTAGCCGAAAACATGATGTTTTGACGTTTATCGGGAAGTAGCTCAAATATGTTGTTGAGCTGAAAACGGAAACCTAAGTCTAGCATCACATCTACTTCGTCTATTACTAGTTTTTTTACGTCTTGGAGTAGGAGGGAGCGATTTACGGCCAGGTCGTAAAGTCTTCCTGGAGTTCCTACTATTATATCTTGTCCTTGAGTAAGGGCACCCATCTGAGTTTTTATATTGACACCGCCATACACACCTAGCACTCTTGTGCTCATGTATTTGGTAAAAAGTTCTATCTGTTCTACCACTTGTACTACCAGTTCTCTAGTAGGCACGAGTATGATTACACGCGGTTTGTAGTCTTTAGAATATTTAAGCTGTTGCAAGATAGGAAGCATATAAGCTAAGGTTTTACCCGTACCTGTTTGTGCTATACCTACTATATTTTGGCCAGACATGCCTACAGGATAGGCTTCTTCCTGTATAGGTGTAGGCTTTTCAAAACCAAGATCAGCTACGGCATTTAGTAATTGGCGGTTTATATTTAGTTCTTCGAAAGACTCCATGAGCGTCCGCAAAGGTAGCTTTTGTAAATTCATTCGCCACAGCGAACAATAACCAAGTTTAAAATCTCTTTTGAAGATGTTTAAACTAAACTTTTACTTGATTTTGGATTTGAACCTAGTCCTTCATACTCAAAGCTATTCGCTTCCTCTCTAAGTCTATATCTATCACTGTTGCAGTGATAGATTGGTCTAGACTTAAGACTTCTGCAGGGTCTGCTATCCTTCGGTCTACTATTTGCGATACGTGGATAAGCCCATTCTCTTTTATCCCTATATCTACAAAAGCACCAAATTTCGTAAGATTACTCACCTTGCCGGGTAATCGCATACCTATCCGTATGTCTTTTATATCCCGTATTCTATCATCGAACT
>CAWVTM010000041.1:0-14346 GCA_963933305.1 uncultured bacterium | reverse complement strand
ACTACCTGATGGTAGCCTCGCTCTATCTGAGCCTGACGCATAAAGTTTTCTAATCTTTCGCGAATAGCAGTACCCTTAGGTAACCATAGAGGAAGCCCCGCTCCTACTCTATCACTGAACATAAATAGCTCTAGCTCTTTACCTAGCTTACGGTGATCTCTTCGCTTAGCTTCTTCTAGCAGCTCTAGGTGCTCAGTAAGCATCTTAGCTTTGGGAAAAGATACGCCATATATCCGTGTGAGCGACTTATTCTTCTCGTCACCTCTCCAGTATGCAGCAGCTACATTAAGCAACTTTATCGCTTTGATACTAGACGTATCTGGGATATGCGGACCACGGCATAAATCGGTGAAGTTTCCTTGCTTGTAAAAAGTGATTTGACCATCTTCTAAGCCATCTATAAGCTCTAGTTTATACTCGTCTCCTTTTTCAGTAAAGTAAGCTACTGCATCTGCTTTGCTTACTTCAGAGCGTTCGTAAGCATTTCCTTGCTTCGCCAGCTCTTTCATTTTATGCTCTACTTTATCAAAATCTGAGGTAGAAAAACTCTTATCTCCAAAATCTACATCGTAATAAAAACCATTCGCTATAGCAGGCCCTATTCCTAGTTTTACTCCGGGATATAGTGCTTCTAGTGCCTCTGCGAGCAAATGTGAGCTACTGTGCCAGAAGGTTTTCTTCCCTTCTTCATCATCAAATTTTAGCAGGCTGAGCGTAGCATCCTCACGGATGGGTCTAGTGATATCCCACACCTCTTCGTTTACTTTAGCACTGACTATTACGCGTGCTAGTCCTTCACTTATACCCTTAGCTACATCTAGTGCTGTACTTCCTTTAGGCACTTCACGCACCGAGCCATCTGGCAATGTTATTTTAATATTCAATTTCTTAATCCTTCTTAATCAGCGTTAGCTTGTATTAGATTCTGCCTAAGCGAGTAAGCCCCTCTTTAGCAGGTGCGAAATTAGGGTCTATTTGCAAACATTTTTCAAAATTTACAATTGCTTGATCTTTCTTCCCCAATAATTCAAAACATTGACCGATTCTATTGTACGTCTTGGCACTATTAGGTGAGAGTCTTAGACAGATTTCAAAATGGTCAATAGCCTTAATAAAGTTACCCTGTGAAGCTAAGATATTACCCACATTGTAATAGGCAAAAGTATAGTTAGCATCTATGTCTATGGTCTTTTGATAATCATTGGTAGCGAGCTTATCCTTTCCTTGTTTTTGATAAAACAATCCTCTGCTATAATACGCCTCTGCACTTCTGCCATCTGTATTAATGGCTCTATTCAGACTGGTCAATGCTTTTGCAGAATCACCCAAAGTTTCATGAATTAGAGCAAGTTGCATACAGCTATTGTAGTCTGCACCTTTCAGTTTTATGGTCTTCTCAAAGAGCCCAATAGCGGCTGCGGTATCTCCATTTTCTTTATTGAGCATGGCTAAAAAGAAGTGACCTTCTCCGTGCTGTGGACTGACATTTAGCAACTTACCAAAGGCTATTTTACTTTTACTAAACTGTCTTACAAAATACAGAAACTGTGCTCTTTTAAAAATAGCTTCTTCATTTAATGGACAGACCTTCTCTGCATTTTGATAGGATTCTAGTGCATTCGTAGTCTGATCTGCTGCAAAGTATACATCACCCAAACTAATATTATACTCACACTTTTCACCATTAGAAGATATAGCTCGCACGTAATCATCTATAGCTAAATCATATCTCCGTGTACGGGTAAATACTTCTGCTCTCTGCACCAGGTACTCGTCATTATCAGGATATTCGTCTATCTTCTTACTCCACTCCCTAGCCTCTAGGCTTAGCGTAGTATCATTAGCTAGGCTACTTTTTTTATCTCCGAGCAAATTACACCCCGTAGTAAATATGCTCAAAAAGAGCATGGCTCCTGCAAATATTGAAAGTATATATTTCACTTTGGCAAAGGTATAAAATCCAATTAGTGAAATACTAATCCCATTTGGGGTTTTACAGTTTCTTTTTTACCTACGGCAAAATAGCAGAGAACAGCATCAGTGGGAAAACAGAAATCCAGTGATAAAAGTATATCCACAAATAGCCCAAACTAGGTCTCCTATCGATCCAATAGTAGCGTATAGACTGAACTCATCACGCTAGAACAGCAACGCTCATTAAAATCATATTTTTAAATTACTATGTAATCCTATCTTTGCCACAGAAGGAAAGAATCATATGCCACATTATCATAAACTAGGAAGTATACCACCAAAGAGACATACCCAGTTTCGAAGACCTGATGGGGAATTATATAAAGAAGAACTCTTTAGCACAGAGGGCTTTAGCAACAGCTATAGCCTACTTTACCATCACAATCCTCCCACAGCAATACTCCGAGTAGATAAGCCGATAAACCTAAAACCCGAACTAGCTGGTGATATGGAAATGCTTCACCGTAGCTTCCAAAACTTCAATGTAGCACCTGCTGACGATTACCTAGAGAGTAGAGTGATTCTTCTTACTAACAGTGACTTACAGATATGTATGTCTAGACCTAGAAAGAGCATGACCGACTATTTTTATAAAAATGGAGATAGTGACGAAGTTATATTTGTACATCAAGGTAGTGGTACATGCCGCACTAATTATGGTGAACTCAAGTTCAAATTCGGTGATTATCTTATCGTACCCCGTGGCGTTATCTATCAGATGGAGTTTGATACGGAGGACAACAAGCTAATGATCACTGAGAGTCATAGTCCTGTAGTGTACCCTAAAAAGTACATGAGCAAAGGCGGACAACTGTTAGAGCAATCACCCTACTGCGAGCGAGATATCAAACAGCCTGAGAATCTACAGACCATAGTGGAGGAAGGAGAGTTCCTTATTAAAACTAAGAAAGAAGACAAGCTCTATCCGTATACGTATAAATACCATCCATTTTGTCTGATTGGTTGGGATGGAACACACTATCCTTTTATATTTAGCATACATGATTTTGAGCCTATCACGGGTCGTATTCATATGCCACCGCCTATCCATCAGACCTTTGAAGGAAATAACTTTGTGATATGCAGTTTCGTACCTCGACTATTTGATTATCATCCACTTAGCATACCTGCACCTTACTGGCATAGCAATATAGACAGTGATGAAGTGATGTACTACGTAGATGGTCAGTTTATGAGTAAAGGGCACGTAGAAAAAGGCCAAATGAGCCTGCATCCGGGAGGAATACCTCATGGACCTACACCTGGAGCAGCCGAGAAGAGTATCGGTAGAAAAGAAACTGGAGAACTAGCAGTGATGATAGATACTTTCAAACCACTACGAGTTACCAAAGCAGCTCTTGATTTAGAGATAAAGGATTATCACTTACACTGGTTATAAGAGGATCAAAAAGCACTATTCAAAATAAATAGCCATTATAATTCTACATGCAATAAAATGGAACTCAAATAGGCTTGGCTTGCTGATTTTAGAGAAGACTGAAAAATTAAAAATAAGAAAAATTCTCTTCGTATGCTCTGCTAATGTAGACCGATCTAAAACAGCAGAGGACCACTTCTCAGCGAAACATACGGAAATGGAATTTCGCTCTTCAGGCACCAATAAGTCAATATGTTTTCAAGAAGGGACCAACTATTTAGACGAAGAAGACTTAGAATGGGCAGATACTATCTACGTTATGGAGCGAAAACACTTGAAGGCAATACAATCATTTAGTAAACTCAAACTAGGTCATAGAATAAAGGCATTAAATATTCCAGACCATTATAAATATGGTGATCCTGAGCTAATTGAAGAATTGAAAGGGAAGGTAAATGTTTAATCCACACCCAAGTACTTATGCGTCTGCAGACTCACATACCAGTTTGGGTTCTGAAGCACGTAATCAAAGATGATCTTCTCCGTCACCTCACGTTTATCCCACTCCGGTTGTAAATAGAGTTTACACGTATTTAGTACCATTTCTTGATGAGACTCTGCCCAAGCAATATCACTCTTATTGAAGACCACTACTTTGAGTTCATCTGCCAATATCGCTGCAGAGGCTATCGGTGCTTTAAACTTCTTAGGAGAGAACGTCACCCAGTCAAAATGACCTATCAACTTGTACGCACCACTCGTTTCTATATGAATTCTGAAACCGTCATCTTTAAATGCCTGCGTAATCTCTGTCAAATCATACATAGCAGGTTCTCCACCTGTGAGTATGAGTATTCTACTCGGATGCTTTTTAGCTTCCACTAGCAGAAATTCTATTGACTTTTTGGGGTGCTTATCTGCATCCCAGCTATCTTTCACGTCACACCATACACAGCCCACATCACAACCGCCTAAGCGGATGAAAAATGCTGGCTGTCCTGTATAAACTCCTTCTCCTTGGATGGAGTAGAAATATTCCATTACCGGAAATTCTGTCATACTATATCGTGCTTGTTTTTAAAACTTTTTAATGTATTATGGAGTAGACCGTATCTAGTCATAGGACCTACACCACCTGGTACAGGAGTGATAGCACCACTTTTTCCTTTCACGGCCTCATAGTCTACATCTCCTTTGAGTACGTATCCTTTCTTATTATCTGCATCTACTCGGGTGATTCCTATGTCCACTATTGTGGCTCCTTCTTTTACCATATCCGCTGTCAAAAAATCTGGGATACCTACTGCTACTATTACTATATCCGCTATACGCGTAAAAGCCCCTATATCCTGTGTATACCTGTGGCATACAGTGACTGTAGCATCTCGGCCACCTTGACTCATAAGTATACTCATAGGCCTGCCTACTATATTACTACGTCCTATCACTACACAGTGTTTCCCTCTAGTTTCTATTCCATATTCTTCTAGCATCATAATCACACCAAAAGGTGTAGCACTTATGTAGGTATCCTCATTTATGGCAAGTTTTCCTACATTCAGCGTATGAAAGCCGTCTACGTCTATCGCAGGATTTATGCTTTCTATGATTTTGATACCATCTATATGCTTAGGAACAGGTAACTGCACTATCAGTCCATCTATTTGATCATTTTTGTTAATAGTTTCTATAAGACTAAGCAGTGCTTCTTCACTGGTATCTGCACTTAGCTTGTATACACTAGACTTAAAGCCTACGTATTCACAATCTTTCTCCTTGCTGTTCACATACGTTTTACTAGCTCCATCTTCACCCACGAGTATAGCTGCCAGATGCGGAGCACGGTGCCCCGCTGCTTTCAGAGTTTCTACCTCTACCTTTACTTTGCCTCTGAGTGAGAGAGCAAGTGACTTGCCGTCTAAGATTGTTGTCATGAGCGGGCAAAAATATGGATTATTATCGCCTTTTTGAAGTCATGGAGGTAACTTAAATGTATTTTCGCAGTATACAGAAAGATGAAATCACCCACTATGCAGTATGACAGCACTATTGTAATAATGAGAGAACAAGAAATAAATCTTATCACCCCTAAATTTGAAAAAGAAGTATATGCGGTTAATGTAGGATTAATTAGCAAACACTACGAATTCGTAACAGGACTAGAGACTATAAATCCTGATCCAAAAGGAAATAAACTTACTTATCCATTGATCCGTTTTGAGAAACTATAAAATATTATTCATATTGGCAATACTGACTTTTTATTCTTGCGATAAAATAGAGCCACCTGTAGAATCTGACACCGTATTTTTTCCGTTGAAGTTAAGCACCTTTACTGTATTTAAAGTGACTCTACTGGAGCATGACGCCTTTAGAAAAAAAACTGACACCCTATCTTATTTTATCAAAGAAACTACACAAGACACCATCATTAATAACGCCGGCAAATTCGTATATCGCACTAAAATAGAACAAAGCCAGAATGATACGAACTATACATTTATCAAATACGTAATAGAAGAGCGAGATGACTTTAGTGCTCAGCGTGTAGAAGACGATACTCGTAAGATAAAACTCAGCTTCCCTCTGAAGGAACGCAAAACATGGGACGCGAATGAGTTCAATATAAATGAATATCAATCTGCACAAACAATCAAAATAAATGAGCCATATATGGCTGGTGACACTGAATTCATAGAAACTGTAATCGTAGACTTGGGCAACGATATAAATCCTTTTTTCACAACTGTAGAAGAAGAAGTCTATGCAAAAAATATCGGCTTAATAAATCGAATAGTTAAAGAAATAGAGACGCAACCAGGAAAATACAAAGATGGCACCGAATACGAACAAACCTTTTACCGCACCAATAAGTAAAATCATACTTTTATTCTTTTTATTTTTATTTACCAATACATTCGCTCAATCAGACAGTGTTTTTCTTGTTAGGTTCATAGATAAAGGTACTGTGCAAGTCACAGATAACCCAGGTACGCTCAGTACCAAGTCCCTAGAACGGAGAAAAAAATACGCTATCCCTCTGAATATGCAGGATTTACCGGTAAGCAAAAAGTATATTGATAGAGTACTCGCTAATACAGAAATTCACTTACGTTATTCACTAAAATGGCAAAATGGAATAGTAGTAAATACTACTCAAAAAGCAATTGCAGAGATTAGAGAGTTATCGTTTGTAACAACCACAAACTACGTTGGATTGACAAGTCCACCAGACAGTATAACGTCTCCACTCCATTACACTCCTACCCTAAAACTCAAGGATAGTGAAATGAATACTGTTGATCTCTCCATAGCGGATTACGGAGTCTCTTACGGTCAGAATAGACAGATAGGTGTCACTACTCTCCATACGTTAGGATATAATGGTGACGGTGTGACGGTAGCAGTATTTGATGCTGGATTTAAAAATATAGACAAGATTCCTGCATTTTTAAAACATCAAGCCAACGGAAGATTAACACTAGGCTACGATGCTGCTGACCTGGATAATGAATTCATACGCAGTGATAATCACGGCACAGCAGTAAGCAGCTGTGCCGGAGCTTATGATAAGGGTAAATACATAGGAAGTGCTCCCCTGGCCCACTACATACTGTACAGATCTGAGCGAGGAGCTACAGAAACTCCACTAGAAGAGCTGAACTGGTGCAAGGTCGCCGAACTCGCAGATAGTGCTGGTGTAGATATGATTACATCCTCATTGGGATATAATCAGTACGACGATAAGACACTAAGCTATACCCAAAGTCAACTTGACGGAAGTACCTCATTTATTAGTTTTGGAGCAAAAGTAGCCGTAGAAAAAGGAATACTGGTACTGAATAGTGCTGGTAATAGTGGTGATAACAATTGGCGTAAAATAGGAACACCCGCAGACGTAGCCACTGTACTCACCGTAGGAGCTGTGGACATAAAAGATAAGTACGGTAAGTTTAGTAGCCAAGGAAATGCAGCTGACGGCACTATTAAGCCAGACATAAGTGCTTTAGGCATATTAGCTTATGTAGGCAGTCCTTCTGGCGGCTACTACCAAGGATATGGTACAAGTTATGCCACACCAATAGCTGCTGGAGGAGTGGCTTGCTTATTACAGGCATTTCCAGAACTAACTCCTTCAGAAATAAATGATATCATCCGTGCTACTGCCACTAGGACCAATAGCCCAGACAGTTTTGTAGGATATGGAGTAGCTAGATTTGATTTAGCCTATGAATTACAAACACATATAAATTCTTCACCGAGTACCCCTAAAATTATCAAAATAGATGAAAATCAAGTCATTCTATATACGGCTGGTATGAATGAAATACATATTTTATTATCAAGACGCAAAAAGCTGTTTGGTCTTTTCCACATAAATAAAAAAATACTGAATGAAGAGATATTGACCGAGAAGAGTATCTACAACATATCGCTGAGTAAATACAAGATAAAATGCTCACAAAAACATACAGTTAAAATTAAACTAAAGTCTGACGTGGAGACTTATAAACTGACAAACAACGAGTTATATCCTTGCTCACATTAAATTCGTGTATCTTCTCTAAAGATACATAAGGTTTAGTTAATTAATCAGATGGAGTGCTAGTAAGCACTCCATCTTTTTTTACTCTTTTTTAATGACAGGATATCTCACTATACCTTCAGCTAACGCCACTTCCAATATGTAATTACCCGCACTCACATCTAGATATATATCCATCACGCTATCACTACCCACTCGATCATATAAGACCTGACCTTGTATATCGATCAACCTGACTCTAGTTATATTTTGAGGAGCTTCTATGGTAATCATTTCTGCAAACGGATTAGGATAAAATCTGACACCTAAATCTTCAACCCCGTTCACAGAGAGTCCTTGAACAAAGTTAAAATCTACCAATAAGGTATCATTACCAATAACCTGATCTGCTGGATACTCCACCCTAAACTCTGCAGTAGCCGATGCTATATCTGGACTAGTCAAAGTACTATCAAATGAAATCAATACCTCTTCACCGGGGGCGGCACTCACTGTTTTAAAACTACGGTATATAGAAATCAATCCTACTTTAACGTCACATACTACGCTTATATTTACCAATGATTCTAACCCTTCATTTTTAAACACTGCTATAGGTTTATATACTGAAGACTTATAGATGTTCTCGTTCAGCAGAGGAGCTAAAGATCGCAGTACTTTGAGGTCTTTTCTTTTCACCACTCTAAACAGAGTAGTCAGTGTATTATTAGCTGCATTATCATCCGTAGATAGCAATGTAGAAGTAAGGGTATAAGTACCTGCCACGAATCCTCTATATGAAATAAGACTAGCAGTAGACTTAGCAGATGATGGGGATAAACTACTCAGTGATGAAGTACCTACGTATACTGTATTCCCGCTGCTGTTTTTGATAACTAGTTGAATTTCTAAATCTTTCAGCGTATCTATACCCATGTTTTGTACTAGGATATTAGGTAAACGAGTATCTCCTAACTCCAATGTATCTCCATTAGGAATCTCAATATGTCTCACAATAGCTAGGTCATTTCTGTATCTAACTATATAGCTGTTTAACAAAGTATCCGAAGCATTGGGCTGGTCTTCATCTGACCAATGATTTTCAGCGGTCATATAGTAATCATTTATATCATTGAAACTTACCGTTCCAAAACTCACTGTATCCGTGGTAAATCCGGAGATATTCACCTGTTGTGTATCATTAACTACCAGATTAGTAGCTGCATCTTCTATTTGGACGGAGACTTTGGCATTTACTGCATCATTAATTCCTGCATTAGTTACCACTAGCCTTACTTCACTAAGAGGGCTTCCTTGTGTTATGGTCCCATTGGGATAAATAAACTTAATAAGCTTAAGATCATTACCCGTCACCACGCTATAATGTACTCTTAGAGTATCATTTTCTGGAAGTTGATCATTTGGGATACTGGCTATAGCCTTAAGGGTATATTCACCTAATGAGTCAATAGTCATGGGCTTAAACTGGAGTGATTTGGTGCTAAAAAAAGGAGATGGTTCTTGTATGGTATCAGAATACAGAAGTAATCCATCAACACCTCTTTTACTAACTACAATGGTGACCTCTGCTTGATCTCTAAGACCATTATTTCTGTATACTATCCTAGGTCGTACAGTAGCTCCTACTGCAAAACGCTTACCTTCTTGAGGTACATCTACTCTTAGAATACTGACATCATCTTTTTTAGATACTACTATAGATGAATAAACAGTATCATTTACTAAAAAACTATCTGTCACGCCTGTAGTATAGCATCTCACAGTATGTCTTCCTTCTCTATTTATATAGAGCGTATCAAATGCTAGTATAGTAGTAGCCGATGGGTTTAGGTTAACTATCTTTTGCTGGGTATAGAATAGCTCACCTGAAGCCGTCAGCAAATCGAACTTTACTAAGATAGTACTCTGTCTTCTTGCACCGTAATTTATGACTCTAGCCACAGGCTGCAGCGGGCCTCTACGAAGTTCCACAGTATCCTTAGGCTGAGGAGTAAATATTTGATCTACGGCAACATCATAATCTTTATAAAAATAAAAATCTACATCGTCACTGTTATTATCCTGTACACTATCTGTACTCAGCAGTGCTATTACTTTTAGATTATACTCCCCCAATCTAAACTTACTTATTTTACCTAGACTGACAGTGACAGTATCACCACTTACCAATGGTGTGATAGCATCATAAGTATATTCCAACTGATTAAATCGATTTCTCACCTCACCACGCACTACGAAAGGACCTTGGTTTTGATACCCATAGTTAATAATCTTAGCCTTCAACTCTAGGGAGTCCGTAGGACTGTATAAAAAGCTATCGCCTCGCATAGGCTGCACTATTTGAGCTATAGCGATATCATTAGCTACTTGAAGTCTTGGCTGGATATTAAAATTATATCCATAACCCGGAGAAAATGGAATCCAGTTAGTATCTCCAGCAGGCACAGCAAAGTAGAAGGCATCAGGCCTAATGGGTGATTCATCTTGATAGCTGAAGTTTACATTAGTAAAGGTAGGTTGTCTTATTCCTATAAAAAAGGCATTAGTCACTTGGATTCTAGGCAATACTGACATTATAAATGTCCCTGCCACTGACTGAGTAGTATCAGATATAAATAACTCATTACCAGGCAATCCGTCTGCACCTACTTCCCAAACTCCTAGCTGAAATAGCCTTCCACCTCCCGCAAAATCAACTTTAATCTGGTTGATGTAAGAAATACCTTTCACATAAAATTTAGCAACGAAGTCTCCTGTACCATTTCCCCCAATGCCTATACCCCCATTATTCCCTCTAAATGGGTCCGAATGAGAATATTCATTGTAGTTTACAGCTCGGATTTTAGTCACAGAATTATTAAAAGTATCATTATCTACGTCTATTTCTACCTGCAAATTTTCTGTCCCTATAGTACGCGGAGAGTACATATCAAAATAGACAAACTGTTCCTCGAAAGGAGCAATTTCGCCCACTATGACGCTATCCTTATAGGTGTTAGCTCCACTCACATTAAGGTACACCTTCTTGTTGCGTACGGTATCTTTTCCTACATTGGCTATTACAGCCTTGATACTGTCTGGCATATCCATAAGCAGTGGTACCTTACCCAAGGCATATATACGAATGGCTTCTAAATCTACAGAGTGAGAAGGGTGATATATTTTCAATGTCGGATGTATAGAAGTATTAGAAGTAGTGATACTATCCACTCCTGAGGTACTAGTACCATACCTAAATTTAACTTCATGATCATTTACAAATCCTGGAACAAAAAACCGAGTCTCCACAAACCAGTTCATAGTAGCTACCTGATTAGTTCTCTGCGTGTATTCTACTAAAATCTCTAAGTTATTAGTACCTCCTGTGGTATCCCAAACCATGGGCGAAGCCAATGGAAAGATGATTTCTTTGGGTAAATTTCCTAACAATTGCTTCGGGTTAGCGTCATATATGAGTCGCATACCATTACTCCTACTTTCTAGTGCCCAATTAAGTGCTGCAGAATCAAATCTACTGGCAGAGGTAGATTTGATAAAAACACGAAGATTACAGTTACCTCTTAATGAATCAAAGGACCTATGTCTAAAAGATATGGCGTATATACTGTCTCCATGCGACAGACTATCCAAAGAAGCTTCTGGATATATAAAAGCAAATCGGCTATAGTAAGCAGGAAAGGTATCCGTGCGTAATGGCCCGAAGTTACCACTTAGATTAGATCCATTTCCAACGGTAGTATACTGAGCACTTACCAATGAAGAAAAGGAAGTTAATAAAAAAAATAAGCAGTACCGAAAAATCATATTTACCAAAAATAAAGAATAATGACGGAAGACCTATCTAATCTTAAATTATAGTGTAAATTTAAACCATAAAATGACAAAGTATTACGCACTATCTCTAATCGCCATTCTTCAATTTATAACTTCCTGTGGGCAAAAAAAGACAACTAAAATGCATCAACATACCAATGAATTAATAGAAGAAACTAGTCCATATCTCCTTCAACACGCTCATAATCCAGTAGATTGGCACGCTTGGAATAAGAAAAACCTAGCTAAGGCAAAAGAGCTGGATAAACCACTTCTCATAAGTATAGGCTACAGCAGCTGCCACTGGTGTCACGTGATGGAGCATGAAAGTTTTGAAAACGAGGAGGTAGCAACATACATGAATGAGCACTTTTTCTGTATCAAAGTAGACCGAGAAGAGCGTCCTGATGTAGACCAGGTATATATGACTGCTGCTAATATCATCACTGGTGGTGGAGGGTGGCCGCTTAATTGTTTCGCCTTACCTGATGGCAGACCTTTTCATGCAGGCACTTACTACCCTATGGCAAACTGGATAAGACTGCTACAGTCTGTAGATCAAAATTATACTGATAACAGAGGTAAACTAGAAGAATACGCAGAGAAACTAACCACAGGTATCTCTCTCCAAGAAACGGCCATAAGTGATAACACTTCTCAAAAACTAGATGCTAAAATACCTAAACAAATGGTAGAAAAATGGAAAGCAAATTGGGACATGAAAGAAGGTGGAATAGATAGAGCTCCAAAATTCCCGATGCCTAGCAATTACAATTACCTATTGGACTATAGTTTTCATTTTAATGATGACTATACAGATAGTTTCATAAACCTAACCCTACAAAAGATGGCTTATGGCGGTATTTTTGATCAGATAGGTGGTGGCTTCTCCAGATACAGTGTAGATGCACTTTGGAAAGCACCTCATTTCGAAAAAATGGGCTACGACAACGGTCAGCTACTTACCATATATGCTAAAGCATATAAAAGATTTAAAGATCCACTGTACCTAGAGGTAATAGATAAAACAGTCAACTGGCTGCAGCGAGAGATGCTAGATAAAAGTGGAATGTTTTATGCTGCACTAGACGCAGATAGTGAAGGTAAGGAAGGCAAATACTACGTATGGACCACCTCAGAAACTAAAAAAATACTCGGAGAGAACTATGATTTAGCACGTGTTTACTACCAAATAGGCGGCAAAGGAAAATGGGAGCATGGCAATAATATACTGTTAAGAGAACAGAGTGCAGCTGATATAGCTAGACAGTTTAAAATAACAGAAGCTGAGCTAGCACTCCGAATAGACACTATAGACAGGAAACTACTTAAGGTAAGAAGCAAGCGAGTGCCACCTGGGTTAGATGATAAATCTCTTACCGCATGGAATGCTCTACTCATAACAGGACTCTGCCAAGCATACAAAGCAACTGGAAATAACGACTACAAAACACTTGCAGTCAATGCTATGGATGCCCTTCTAAAACATCAACTTACTGCGAAGCAAGTATGGCATACGTATAAAAATGGTAAATCTACCATAAATGGCATGTTGGATGATTATGCGTTTGGAGCAGAGGCATGCATCGCTATTTACGAAATCACGGGTGAGGACCACTATATATCCATCGCTAAGTCTCTTACAGACAGTGCTATAAGTAAATTTTACGATGTAGATAAAGAACTTTTTTATTTTAATGAAGCCAATGAACTTATAGTACGTACCTCAGAAGTACATGATAATGTGATACCCGCTACTAACTCTGCTATGGCTAATGTGATGCACTCATTAGGACTTATCTATGGTGAGACCAAATATCTCAATATCTCAGAAAATCTGATAGGTAAAGTACAGCAAAATATGGTCACCTATGCCGGTGGACACAGCAACTGGGGACGTGCTCTACTGAAACATACTCTACCCTATTATGAAATAGCCATCGTGGGACCTAAATCAGAAATACTAGCCAACAAACTAATGCAGCTAGACCTGCCAAATGTACTGCTAGCATATACCACTACTGCCTCTGAAATCCCGCTAATGAAAGACAGATTTAGCAAAGATAAAACCAGCATATACGTCTGTGAGCGAGGCGTGTGCCAGCTACCAATGAATACAATTGCAGAAGCACTAAAAATCATCAAGAAATAAGCCTTAGTTGTGTTTCTATCAATAAAAAGCTATAGAATAAGAAAACAGCAATTCTTGTGGATAGTGATTTCTACGAAATGGAAGATTTCCTCAACGGTAAGAATATGCTTATGCCAATAGAGTTGCCGTTGCTAGTAGATGTACGTGGTAAATCGATTCTGCACCTTCAGTATCACTTTGGTCAAGATAGTCCTAGTCTTGCTCCTATGGGAATTTAAGTCACTGGACTAGACCGCCCTAACAAGTCTATTCATCAAACTCAAGAACTCAATGAAAGATCCGGATTAGATTCGAGATTTGTATACTGTAATCTATATTCTGCAAAGGAGCACATCCAAGACAAATTTGATACCATATTCAGATTATATGGCACCATAAGCTGCCTTCCTGACCTAGTTTAGCGGGCTTACACAATCAGTCATTTTATGAAACCTGTTGGGATATTTACTGAACTGCACGCTATAGTGTGGATGTATATATATG
>CAWVTM010000040.1:0-14478 GCA_963933305.1 uncultured bacterium | reverse complement strand
ATCAAGAATTTGAAGGTGGAAGGCATCAACTAAGAGTTGATAAGATTCCGTGTTAAAGAATGTTATCATAATGGTTTTGCTACTACTAGTAGCTTTCTTGTTTTTCGCAAAGTATTTCTATAAAACATCTTCACTAAAACAGCAGAAGAAAGGTATTGATAAAGAGATAATTATTACTCCAACTTCTGGCGAATACTCAAATAGAATTGTGAAATTTAATAAAGATAATTCCATAGAGCTAGGGAAGTCTAATTTCTATTACCATAAGGTTAATAAAAGTTCGGAGCTGTTTAGTAAGAGAACAGGTAAATAGTTAGTCTTTGATTCGACGAATAACCTTAAAGATATTAACTGGTATCAAAATGGTAAATTATACTATTACAGAAATTATATCGGCGATAGAATTTTCACTAGTTCTGACTCCTTTTATTCATATAGCTTTGATGTTGAATTATTAGCAAAGCCTAACGTTTGGCGTGAAACTGAAGCTAAGGATACTAGTAAAGTTCTAATTGATGTAGAAATAGTATATCCTATATTTCATTTACAGTATAGTTGTAACTGTGTCTTAAGGATGGGAAAGGAGTCTAGTTTTACAAATAGCAGGAAAGTTTTGGCCACTAAAAGGAAAGACGGAGCACCACTTGAATTCAAAATTAGATATCGGAACAATAGCATCACGTATGATCGAGTTGATAGCTACAGCTTAGAATATTAATTAGAGACTAAAATTAACTACCCAGAATTATCTTCCCTTCCTTCAAGACACCCACAGAATCTATCATATTAGTCTCACAGCAGTATTCAATGTCCTTAGTGACACCTTTGCTGGCTAGCCGTTGAAAGTGGTTGGAGTTTTGCAGTGCTTTGAATAAGTTTCCTTTGGCAGCATTATAAGCATCTATACACAGTAGGGTAGAGTCATCCAGTTCTTTATCCATAAATGAACAAGCTACTGCACCAGCAAAGAGACTATCTTCTAGGTTTACCTTATCTTTCCATCCAGCACAAAAAAGCACACTATCTTTATTGAGATAATTGATATGTTCTACTACTTTATCTAGATTAAGAAATGATCCAATGACTACTTGATAAGCATGGGCAGACATTTCTATACATTTTGTACCGTTGGTAGTAGTGAGCACTATTTCTTGGCCTTTTACTATTTCTGGCCTGTATTGGAAAGGAGAATTACCAAAATCAAAACCTACTATAGTTTCTCCTCCTCGTTCTCCACCTACTAAATAGCCTTTAGCCTTGTATTCTTTGGCTATTGATTCTTCTCTTACTGGAATTACAGCAGAAGCCCCATTCGCTAATATGGTGGTGATAGTAGATGTAGCTCGCAGTATATCAATAACTACTACTACTTTATCTTCTAGATTTTCTATTTGGCTAAATAGCGACGGAGAGAGTACTGTTTCGAATTTCATTCTAATAAAAAATTTCAGCCATCATACATCGTGCACTTCCACCGCCTATTGTTTCTATAACAGTTAGTGGCGGAGCTATGATTTCATTTAGGTGCTTGTTTTGAATTATATCTAGCTGTTCAGCGGTTAAACTTCTCTTTGCTTCAGCAGACATTACTAAAAACTTATTGCCTTTAGCATTTTGTAGTTGAAGCATATTTCCAGCAAAGTGCTTAAATATCTGATTATTTGACATCAGGATTACATCCTTTCCCAGTTGTTGTAAAGAAGCTAATACGACCTCTTTCTCATCAGCTTTTATCGTATCAGCACCTAGTATAGCAAAAGTATCTCCAATAGTCATTACTACGTTAGTATGATATACTGGTTGATCATCTGGACCATGTGCGTTAAACCTGTGTGAAGCATACCCAGTTAATTTTTCGAATGCCTCTAAAGCTGCAGGTGTAGTGCGTGGAGACATAGCAGCAAAAACTGTTTTACTCGCGTGATCACAAACTAGACTACCTGTTCCTTCGAGTATTGCGTTTGATTTTTCTAATTTTACTAGTTTATCATTTACGGGTTTACGTAAATCATTGGACAGCTTTTGATAGATTGTTTTTTTTCGTTCTTTTCTCCTGTTTTCTGAGTACATAGGATAAAGTATAACCTCATCAGTGAAAGTAGAAAACCAATTATTGGGAAATATCGAGTCTGGAGTATCACTGCCGTTATCGTCAAAAACCTTAACTTTAATTCCTTTAAGTTTTAATAGATCCACCATATTATTAAATTCAAGAAGAGCAAGTTCTTGAATTTGGTGTGATGTAAAAAGCTCTAGCTTATTCTGAAAAGCATTGTTGTCAGCTGTTTCCGTATTGAAAGAAAAGCTGCTTGGGCGTACCATCGCCACGCATTTTGGGATATTCATTGTATTAAGATCTTAGAAGTGGGAGGGTAGAGCATCTCAATAGCCCTTCTTGTTTAGAAATTTGATAATACGGTATTTCTTCTACTGTATATCCTAAAGATTGTAATTTCTCATTTATCCTGATAAATCCTCTTTCGCTTACTACTAAGTCTGGGCTTATGGAGAATATATTACAGCACATGTCATACATCTCTTGTCTGGAAATTCTTATCAGATTTTGTTTGCCAAATATTTCATAAATAGTGGCTAAATCTTCTTCGTGTTTAAATCCTGCTTCAAATATGAGTGCATGACCAAGACCCAAAGGCTGAAAACAGCAATCTAGATGAAGTGCATTTTCCATTGCCTCATAGTCAGACTTTTTGAGTTGAAAACCAATGACTGTTTTAGTTGGGAAATTCTCTTTTATGTAATTAAGTCCTGCTTCATTAGTGCGAGCGGTCTTGTAATTGTAAAAGTCTTTTTCATCAGAGTATCCCACAAAGATGTAATCGTTATGCACTACCACATCTCCACCTTCTATACGCACACCGTCAGGTGCGTCTAATATGGCCGAAGGGTCTATCTGATCTATATACTGTTGCATAGCATCTTGCTCATCTTTCCGCTCTCTTAGTATCTCTGGAATGATAAACTTATTATCAATCACAAAACATATATCTCTAGTAAATATTTGATTTACACCATTAAGATTATTTGGACGAAGAACATTTACATTATGCTTTTGTAGTATAGCGGCAAAGGCTTCCATTTCAGGAACCATATCCCTCTCATTCGGAGAAATGCCTTTCCGCATGTACTCTTTAGTTTTGGGATCATAGGTTTCATCCAGACTTCGCTGACCACCGCTATCATTAGCTGTCCCAAGGATAACTGTGTGTAGTTTGCCGTATTCGTTAGATACTCCTAATTTCATTTAATCTATTTTTGGTCGGTTGATATAGTCTTTTACTAAAAATGCATTGGGAAACTGTTCTCTAATTTCATCTAGCATATAGATAGCATCTACTTCTCTATAGTAGTCGCCTACTCGTATCTTCCAATACGGCTGTTGATAAAGAGGATAGACTCTATCACTGTAGTTAGGGAATATGCTTATAAATTTAGATTCAGAGATACTCACATCGGACTTATCTGAGCTAAAAGCTATCTGTATACGATAGCCAGATATTTTAGTGGAATCTATCTGAGCATTCTTCATACGAAGGTTCTCGTTTATCTTCTCATCTATATCCAGAGTAACCTGAGCTTGCATCGCATTCGCAGAGCATAGGAATACTAAAACTGCGAGATATTTATATGTCTTTACCATGGCACTTTTTGAATTTTTTACCACTACCACACGGACAGTCGTCGTTTCTTCCTACTTTTTGTTCTGCTCTTACGGGTGCAGCCACTTCTTTAGGTTGTTCTGCAGTTTGCTGGTTACCACTGTTTTCTTTAGATAATAGTGCTTCTGCTGCTCTACTAGTTTTCATCTTACTCGTATCTACACGCTTACGCTCTTTCGCTTCTTTTATATCATCAGATGCCTGCACAGCTATATTCCCTTTAAAAATAAGTGACACTACCTCCGCGTTTAGTGTACTTATCATCGTTTGAAAGAGATTAAAAGATTCTATCTTATAGATGAGAAGAGGGTCTTTTTGCTCAATGGATGCATTATTACTACTCTGCTTCAGGTCATCTAATTCTCTGAGGTGATCCTTCCAGTTTTCATCTATACTCGCTAGAGCTACGAAACGTTCAAATGCATTGATAATTTCAGCACCATCTGTTGCTAGTGATTTTTCCAGATTCACAGATACATTAAGAGCTTTTTTACCGTCAGAAAATGGAACCAATATATTTTTTACTTCTGCACCTCTATCATTGTGTATGTTTTGAAATACGGGTAATGCACGCTCAATAATATCTTTGTTTTTTTGCTCATAAGCATCTAATAGATTATCAAACATCTGCTGAGTAAGTGCGTCTGGTTTAGAAGATTCAAACTCACTAGCTGATAGAGAAGGATCGTAGGCCACGTGTCTAAGTACTTCTAGTTTAAATCCTTCATAGTCATTTGTAACCTTAAAGTTGTTTACGGTCTCATCTACCCAGTCGTATAAAGCATTATTGATGTCTAGTGAAAGTCTATCACCGTATAATGCATTTTTTCTACGTGTATATATAACTACACGCTGCTTATTCATCACATCATCATACTCTAAGAGTCTCTTTCGTATACCAAAGTTATTCTGTTCTACTTTTTTCTGAGAACGCTCTATAGTTTTAGATATCATAGAGTGTTGGATTACTTCACCTTCTTCATATCCGAACTTATCCATCACTTTAGATACTCTGTCAGAACCAAATAGTCTCATTAGATTATCCTCTAACGATACAAAAAACTGAGAAGATCCAGGATCTCCCTGTCTACCTGCTCTACCTCTTAGCTGTCTATCTACACGTCTACTATCATGACGTTCCGTACCTACTATAGCTAATCCGCCTGCTTCTTTTACTCCTTTGCCGAGTTTAATATCAGTACCACGGCCTGCCATATTGGTAGCTAGTGTTATTGATCCCGGCTGACCAGCTTCTTGTACTATGTCTGCTTCACGCTGATGCTGTTTTGCATTTAAGACATTGTGCTTGATCTTACGCATATTGAGCATTCTGCTCAGCAATTCAGAGATCTCTACAGATGTAGTACCTACTAGCACAGGTCTGCCTTCTTTTTGAAGTCTAATTATTTCTTCTGCTACTGCGTTAAATTTTTCTCGTACAGTCTTATATACTAAATCATCATCATCTTTTCTACCTATTGGCCTATTCGTAGGTATGACTACCACGTCTAGTTTATAGATTTCCCAAAGCTCACCTGCTTCAGTTTCAGCAGTACCAGTCATACCACTTAGTTTATGGTACATTCTAAAAAAGTTTTGAAGTGTAACTGTAGCAAAAGTTTGTGTAGCTGCTTCTACTTTTACATTCTCTTTTGCTTCTATAGCTTGGTGTAGTCCATCTGAGTATCGTCGGCCATCCATTACACGACCGGTCTGCTCGTCTACAATTTTTACTTTACTATCTTGGATGATGTATTCTACATCTTTCTCAAACATAGCATACGCCTTTAGTAACTGATTTATACTGTGGATACGTTCAGATTTTACAGAAAACTCACGCATTAGCTCAGATTTTTGCTTTGCTTTCTCATCATCCGCTAAGCTACTTTTTTCTAGCTCGGCTATACTTGAGCCTACATCAGGCATTACAAAGAAATCTTTATCATCACTGTTATTAGAGATTAGGTCTATCCCTTTATCAGTAAGTTCAATCTGATTTTGCTTTTCGTCTATGGTAAAGAATAGTTCTGCATCTACAATATGCATTTCTTTCTGCTGATCCTGGAGGTAGAAGTTTTCTGCCTTGGTCATCATAGCTTTCATTCCCTGTTCTCCTAGAAATTTTATCAATGGTTTACTTTTCGGAAAACCTCTGTAGCATCTGAAAAGTAAAAGACCAGCGTCTTTTTCACTTGTTTTACCCTCTTTTATCATTCGCTTAGCATCCGATAGGGCTGTGTTTAGATAACTTTTTTGAGCATCTACTACTTTTTGTATTTTAGGTTTGAGCTCGTTAAATTCGTGTATCTCTCCTCTCGGAGTAGGCCCACTTATAATAAGCGGGGTACGTGCGTCATCTATCAGCACTGAATCCACCTCGTCTATCATAGCGAAATGATGTTTTTGCTGTACTTGCTCATCCGGACTATGAGCCATATTATCTCTCAGATAATCAAAACCAAATTCATTGTTGGTACCGTATGTTATATCTGCTAAGTAGGCTAGCTTACGCTCTGGAGAGTGAGGTCTGTAGTAATCTAAGCAGTCTACCTTAAGTCCATGAAACTGAAATATAGGAGCATTCCACTCTGCATCTCTCCGTGCTAGATAGTCATTTACGGTCACTATGTGTACACCACGTTGACCGAGTGCATTCAGATAAGCTGGTAGTGTAGAGACTAGAGTCTTACCCTCACCAGTCATCATCTCAGCTATTTGTCCTTTGTGTAAGACCACACCACCTATGAGTTGTACATCATAGTGAATCATATTCCAACTTACTTCCTGGCCTGCGGAGTCCCAAGTAGTATCATAGTGTACTTGATCTCCCACTATATTAATATGTGGTTTAGCAGCAGCTAGGTCTCTATCATAATCAGAGGCTGTAGCACTTAACTTTTCGTTTTCAGAAAATCTACGTGCGGTTTCTTTCACTACAGCAAATGCTTCAGGAAGAAGCTCTTCTAGCACTTCTTCTAACTTCTCGTCTCTTTCTTTTTCTAAAGCGTCTATTTGCTCATATGCGTCTTCACGCTTATCTATCTCGTGAATAGTAGTTTCTTTTATCTCCGCCTTTAAGTCAGCTATGGCTGTATCTATTTCTGCCAAATAGTCGTTTACTCTATTTTTGAACTCTGAAGTTTTTGCTCTAAGTTGATCGTTTGTGAGTACTTGCAGCTTTACGTATTCTGCGTTTACTTTTCCCACATAAGGCTCTAAACCTTTTACGTCCTTATCAGCTTTATTTCCAAAAAGCTTTTGTATTCCGCTTACTATAGAATTAATCATTTTATTATTTTGGTGAGTAAAGGACTAAAATTATGCCATAACTCTTATTTTATCTTTTTTAAATATCAGGAGTAGAGGATTCTACACCCTCATCCACTCGTTTTTATCGGAGGCCAAAAGTAACCATATTATTCCTTCTTTAATATATAAATAAGCCACCAGTTAGCCACACAAGACGAGATGTTATCTTAGCTATTTCTATTGTTTTCTCCTTTTTAAAACGAAAAAAAGTGGTTGTTTTGAAGTAATATTTAAAGTATGCGGATTTTAATACTAGGAAGTGGTGCTCGTGAGCACGCCATAGCAGCTAAGTTAGGTAAAGAAATAGGTAAAGAGAACGTATTTACAGCACCGGGTAATGCGGGCACAGCTCTTTGTGGGACTAATTTAGATGTTAGTTATACCGATTTCGAAGGGTTAAAAACGTTCAGTTTAGCGAATGATATAGATACCATACTTCCCGGATCTGAAGATGCTATCGCCGGAGGAGTGAGAGATTTCTTTGAAGGAAGTGAGGATACCAATCATATATATGTATTCTCTCCAGATAAACACGCAGGTCAGTTAGAAAGCAGTAAATCCTTTGCCAAAGAATTTATGGCGAAGCAAAATGTACCAACAGCAGCATATCAGTCATTCACAGAAGACACTGTAGAACAAGGATATGCCTTCTTAGAAAGTCTCAATGCACCTTATGTGCTCAAGGCAGATGGTCTAGCGGCGGGTAAAGGAGTACTTATATTAGAAGATTTGGCACAAGCCAAGGCAGCCTTAAAAAAAATGCTTGTAGACCAACAGTTTGGAGCGGCATCAGCTACGGTAGTGATAGAAGAGTTTCTAGATGGGATAGAGTTTAGTGTTTTTGCTCTTACAGATGGAGAAAATTATGTATTACTGCCAGAGGCTAAGGACTACAAGCGGATAGGAGAGGGTGATACTGGATTAAATACAGGCGGAATGGGGGCAGTATCTCCTGTTCCATTTTATACTGAAGCACTAAAAAAGAAAACCATAGAGCAAGTAGTAGAGCCTACTATCAAAGGACTTAAAACTCAGAATCTTAATTTCAGAGGTTTTGTATTCTTTGGGTTAATAGTGGTGAATGATAATCCGTATGTTATAGAATATAATGTACGGATGGGAGACCCAGAAACTGAAGTAGTGATACCTAGATTAGAAGAATCACTTTCCCAGCTTATAATCTCTGCACAACATGGTACGCTCACAAACAGGAGTGCAAAAACTAATAAAAAATATGCAACTACTGTATTTGCTGTATCTGGCGGATATCCAGAGAGTTATGTTAAAGGGAAGCAAATCACTCTGAACAGTACCTCTGAAACTTTATTTCACGCAGGAACAAAAAATGAGGATGGAACGTTATTTACTAGTGGAGGTCGTGTATTGGCAGCTACTTGTCTCGGTACTAGTATTTCAGAAGCTTTAAGTGCATCGTATGAGCAGGTAAAAGGTATCTCTTTTGAAGGAAAATACTTCAGAACCGATATAGGTAAGGACCTTTTAAAATTTATAGAAAATGGAAGTAATTAATAAAATAATAGGTTATCTGACTTTTAAAAAAGACACAGGTGAAGGATCATTCCTTAAATCAATGCACGTAATCAATAAAATATCTATACTGATGTTTCTAATGGCAATGGTGATGCTAGTTGTGAAGCTGACACGATAGCTTGTTGGAATAGATTTTGTAATACAAAATAACAATAATCGTATAACACAAAATGTATATAATATTAATAATTTTAGTAATGGGTGGAAGTTGGTTCGTTCAGAACCGACTAAAATCTAAGTTCAAGAAATATTCCCAGACTCCGATTAGCAGTAATTTATCAGGAAAAGAGATCGCTGAAAAAATGCTGGCTGACCACGGTCTTTATGATGTAAAGGTAATTTCTGTAAATGGTCAACTTACAGACCACTATAATCCCGCAAAAAAAACAGTAAATCTAAGTGAATCAGTTTATAATCAGCGCAATGCTGCTGCTGCTGCAGTAGCAGCACACGAGGTAGGACATGCTGTGCAGCATGCACGTTCATATGCTTGGTTAAATCTTCGTAGTAAATTGGTGCCGGCTGTTTCCATAAGTTCCAAGTGGGTTACATGGGTACTTTTGGCTGGTATTGGTTTATTAAGTTTTACGGGAAATATACTTTTGCTTCAGATTGCTGTTGCTATGTTTGCTGTTACTACACTTTTTAGTTTTGTAACCCTACCTGTAGAGTTTGACGCAAGTAATAGAGCATTGGCGTGGATTGAAGATAAAAATATAGCTAGACCAGAAGAGCTGTCAGATAGTAAAGATGCTTTGAAATGGGCGGCTATGACTTATGTAGTAGCAGCACTAAGTTCTCTAGTGACACTGTTGTATTATGCTTCTATGCTTTTGGGTCGAGACTAGCATGTGTATGCTAATTTCAACGTCAATTAAAAGAATATTATCAGTACTCCCAATCCTTGTGATTGGGATTTTTGTTTCTGCTCAATCAGTGCGATTACAATCACAAAGAAGAGTAAAGGATGATTTTTTCGAGAAGTCGCAGAGCATACTCCCTATTTATAAATATCAAAGTGTAGCCATAGAACCATATTCTAAATTTGGACTAGAGAAAGATACTACCACGTCTTGGTATACTATCAGAGAGTTGCCAGATATGCGAAAGTGTAGGGATACTGGATATACATATATTTATTTTGCTGGTGCAGATAATGCAGAGAGCCAAGGCTACTTGCTAGCTATGGTGGGTAACTATGCACGGTCTAGGCGTACGGTTTATTTTTTCATTGATAGAAATAATGACTTTGATTTCACTAATGACGGTGCTCCTGACAGTATCACCAGTGCTCAGAATGATTTTGAGATAGATTTAGAAAATTCAGCTGTACCTGGAGCCAAGTATGCAATCAAACTTACTCGATTTAAATATGGAGAAAATGTTAGGTATAAAAATCTGCTAACGCAGCACTATAAAGCACGCAGCGGCAAGAAAATATTTACAAATATCAATTACTGCTATCGTGAGCAACGATACAATAGTATTACAGCACATTATAATGTGGGGAATGACTCATTTAGTGTAGGTGTCAAAGATCAAAATGTAAATGGAATTTATAATGAAAGCTGCACAGACAAGCTATGGGTAGGACAGTACAAACACATTATTAATTCTGATGATGTATTTGATATGGTGCCTGCTATGAATAAAAATTCCTTTGAGTGGAACGGGAAAAAGTACAATATTAATAGTATAGAGACTACAGGATCATATATAGAGATAGAGGAGGACAAAGGTGCTAAGCTCCGTTATAAACTTATTATAGGTAAAAAGGCTCCTAATTTTTCGTACATCAATGTGTTGAATAAAAAGCACGAACTAAAGGATAACAAAAAGAAACAGGTTTTCCTTTTCTTCTGGGATAAGGAAACAATAAGCATTGAGGATACGATGTATCTCAATAAGCTAAATAATGAGTATCACGAAAAACTGAAGATCATCACACTTAATCATGGTGATGCACCGAAACAAGTGAAGATAACCTTTTATTACGATAATATACAGTGGCCTATGGGCTATAGTAATACAGATATAGCTCGTAAGTATTACTTGCAAGATGTTACAAGAGGATATTATCTTGGCAAACGATGTGTACTAAAAGATGACCGGATTTCTCCAAAAGAGATGTACGAACTTCTAGCTTCTGAGTAGAAATAGATATTTTCGTGGACATGAATATGTCAATCACACTGATAGCTATCATTGCAGCAGCTCTGCTGATATTAAAATTTGCTAAACGGATTTTCACAAAACTTATAGGAGTAATTATCATAAGTGCAGTGATAGTGGGCTATATGTATAAGTCCTCTATAGGTCCGTTTAAGAAAAATGTAGCTGATATAAGCCAATTAGAAAAAAAGTACTGCCAATCTGATGGAGATAAAGATATATGTGATTGTATATTAAAACCAGCCCTGCAAGACATGACAGATCGCTTCACTATTGCAGAAATAGATTCCCTTGCAGTTCAGAAAATAAAAGCAGCATATATACTCCAGAAAAGTCTTCAAGCCACTAAAGAGGACGCACTACTATGCCTCGCAACCAAAGGAACCACCGAAAAGTATAAAGTGTTTCTCCAAGATCTGATACCAATAGAAAACAACTACCTAGACAGTTTAGGTAAGAAAGCCCGTGACTTAGGCGATAAAATCAAAGCAGAAGTGAATTTATTCCAAGACAATAAGGAAAATATAGATAGTAAATACTAGGCTAAACCTAGTGCGTGTCTAAGGTCGCTCACTTGACTTTCCCAGATCATATTCATATCCTCTACTTCGTCAGCATCTACATAATCTGTAATTAAAAGACCTATATCACCGGTAAGTTCGTCTTTTGTAACTTCAAATTGGAAATACTCATCCGCTGGGTTATTCAGTAGTTTAAATTTCACCAATTTCCCATTTACTTTCTTTATTAATTCAGCAGGGTTTTCCTCACCGTCCCATAAAAATATGTAACTTTTACTGCCTTTTATGTTTACATCATCACAAAACCACTCTACTAAACCTGAAGGTGTAGATAAATATTGAAATAAGATAGTTGGAGATGATTTTATTACGAATTCTAAGTCTAATTTTACGCGTTCCACTATAAGTTTTTTTAAGATTTTTCAAATAAACAATTTTTTACTTAATAAACTATTCTAGACTCCTATTTTCGTACCATCTTGTTACATTTACTTAGAGAATATCGGATATACTATACTTTAGCCTTTCTTTTGGTTACGGTAGGGTTAATTTCACTACTACTATTACCCAAGGGCGAGGTAGTACTTTCATTAGATGCACATAGCACTAAAGGCTTAGATATCTTCTTTCTAATCATTACAAAAGCTGGAGAAATAACAGGGGCATCAGTCTTATTTGTCATATTAGTATTTTTCGCAGAAAAGAAGTACAGAATTATATTTCCGCTTAGCGTGATACTAATGCTACTTATTTCTCAAGGGTTAAAACACTTTGTTTATGCGGATGAACACAGACCTAGTTATACCTATAAGTCTCTTCATTATATAGATGGCTTGGAGCGTCATTCTAATCATTCATTTCCTAGTGGCCACACCACAGCAGCATTTACTTACTTCACGTTATTGGCTTTAGCCTTCAATAAGAGGTATATCCAAGTATTAGCTCCGCTAGTAGCAGCATTCGTAGGGTTGAGTAGAGTATACCTTGGTCAGCATTACTTACATGATATAGTGGTGGGTGCCGTGTTAGGTATAGTCATAGCGACTATCGTGACACATTTATACAGCAGTTATTTGAAACGAAAAGAAGATTAGATGAAGCTACTAAAAGAGCACATCGCTTTTTGTGTCATACTCCTAAGTTATCTGCTCTTATTCATTCCCTTTTTAGGGGATGTCTACTTATTTGATTGGGATGAGATAAATTTTGCTGAAGCCGCTCGTGAGATGCTTATTACAGGCGACTGGTTAAACGTACGGATAAACTACGAACCGTTTTGGGAAAAACCGCCACTATTCATTTGGTTACAAGCGATCAGTATGAAAATATTTGGGGTTAATGAATTTGCAGCAAGATTTCCAAATGTATGTGCTGGACTCGTGACTGTATCTGTGCTTTATGTCACTGTGTTTAGAAGATATGGTAAACAAGCAGGAGTATTCACTATACTGATGTATTTGGGGTCGTTCACATCCCACTTTTATTTCAAATCAGGTATAATAGATCCAGTATTTAATTTATTCATTTTTATAAGTATTCTTTATTTAATAAAGAGCATAGAAGTAGAGAAGCTAAGCTCATTCCTTTGGTCTGGCTTTTATTTAGGCTTAGCTGTGATTACCAAAGGTCCGGTGGCCATATTATTGGTAGGATTAAGCGGATTAGTATACCAGATGGTATTTGGCATATCCTTTTATAATTTCAAAAAACTCGCTACTCTTTTACTAGGCCTACTGATAGCTCCTGGCCTTTATTTTGGCTTGGAGGTATATGCTACCGGCTGGTGGTTTCTGCAGGAGTTTATAGTCTATCAAATAGATCTGTTTAGATACCCCGTTGCATCCCACGGTCAGCCCATATACTATCACGTAGTAGTCCTATTAATAGGCTGTTTCCCTTTATTTGGTTTTACGATTAAAGATATGCTGTTTCAAAGAACTGTGGTAGCCGGAGATACTACTTTTTATCGCTGGATGAAAGTGTTATTTTGGGTAGTGCTCATAGTCTTCTCACTGGTGACCACTAAAATAGTGCATTACAGCAGTATGTGCTACATACCACTTTCTGTAGTAGGTGGAGTATGGTTAGCCAACTTAGTACGAATGAATGTCCTGGAAAAAATTCTATTTGGAAGTATTGGTACAATTTGGATTATTATTTTAACTGTATGTGGTGTTATGGGTCTACGTACTGCAGACATGACACGTTATTTATCTGAAATCATAGCAGATGATTTTGTAAGGGCACAGCTAGCAACAGATGTCAGTTGGAGTATAGTTCCGCTCGCACTGGCTGCGTTACTTATAGGTTTATTAATTAAGACATTGATAAAAGGTGATAAATTAAACGTAAGTAAGTTCTTGGTTTGGAATACCCTCATAATAACGTTTACCATATTATCTGTAGTACCTAGTGTAGAACATTTGACTCAACGAACGTGGAAATCACATCTCAGTTCTTATCAGAATAAAGAGATGCAGCATTTCACACTTGGTTTTAAAAGCTATGCCCATAGATACTATACACAGCAGGAGTTGTTATCAGAAGTAGCTGCTATTCGCAAAAAACTGCTAAACAAAAAAGGCTATTCGGAGATTTTAGATTTGGACCAGTTTGCTAAAGGAGAGTTTGATAATGAAGTACGCGATTATGTGATACGTAAAACAGACATACCTATATCTGTAAGTGCAAAGATTCAAAAATTTAAAAGTGTAGGGGAGAAGTATCCTACTCTAGTAAAGGTTTTCGAAGGAAATGGATATGGTGTATGGGAACGAGCTAAGGCAGCTGGTAAATAATTAGCTGAAATCCATCCATGTCGGTGAAGCTCTTTATTTCTTGAGCTTCTAGAGTGTTTTCTATAAGAGGCTTATCTACTTCCGCATCTGTAGGAGCAAAGTATGAATCCCATAAAATAAACGCACCAGATTTAGGAGAGTGAGAAGGCTGCTTCAGTAGGTTTATTGTATGTATCTGTTTATCATTATCTATCAACTTGTCGCTTACCAGAGCATAATAAAATAGGTTGGTATATATAGGTTTACTATTTATATTTGGGTGCTCAATCATCCAGGTATTTGCATCCTGTATTAGTTTTTGTTCTGCAGAGAGTGCTATGTCCTTCTCCCAGTCTATGGCCATTTTATTCTTTATAAAAGGGAATCCCGCTATAACCAGGATGAACGTGTAGAAAATATATTTTTTTGGTATAAAATAGAGGCTGCATACCAACCATTCTAAACCTCTGT
>CAWVTM010000039.1:0-14602 GCA_963933305.1 uncultured bacterium | reverse complement strand
AGTAGTAAGTGCAAAGCAGATGACGCTCCTCAGGGGTGTGAAAATTGGTTTGTTATGGTTAATGCTCCTTATGCCGACGGGCAAGACTGGGAAAAGGTGATACGTGAGGCTCGCGAGAACATAGTAACTAAATTAAATAAGGTATTGGGACTTGATGTTACTAAACATATACAACTAGAACATAAGTTGACTCCTGAGCTTATCCAGAGTAAAACTGGGAGCTACAAGGGAGCACTATATGGTTCCAGCTCTAATGTTAAGATGGCTGCATTTCTGCGTCAGCCTAATTTCAGTAGTGAGTATAAAGGACTATATTTTTGTGGAGGAAGTGTGCATCCCGGGGGTGGAATACCATTATGTTTGCTCTCTGGTAAAATAACAACCGATATAATAGCACGTGATTTCAAACTTCATTAAAAAAAACTTTTTCACACTACTCCTAGTACCTTACGCAGTAGGGACTATTGGTATCTTATTACCAATGAGTAGAGATTTTTTTCTCAGCCTTACGCCTGTTATGCTGCTATTTAGTTTTATACTAGTGGTCATAGAGGAAGGTAAGTGGACTAAGTTTAATGTGGCAGCACTTCTATTTATTTTTGCTGGAGGCTTCTTTGTAGAATTTATAGGTGTTAATTATGGTTATCTATTCGGCGACTATCAGTATGGTACCACACTTGGATTTAAGTGGGAAGGTGTACCGCTCACTATAGCCATGAATTGGGCCATGTTATGTATAGCATCTCGTAGTATGGTAAACCTTGTGATGCAACATAAAGTACTTTCTTCTGCTGTAGCTGCTGCAGTGGTTACTGCATATGATTACCTGTTAGAGCCTGTTGCTATCAAGTTCAGCTGGTGGTGGTGGGATGAAGGCATTATTCCGATATTTAATTATGTATGTTGGTTTGGTTTTTCGTTTATATTTCAATTGTGTTTTAGAAAGGTTCCTGTGATTACTGGGCGTAGTTTTTGGATGATATTCGTACACGCCGTTTTCTATTGGATTTTGTTATTAATGTAAGATGAATATTTTTGGATTATTAATCATATTAGCGTGTAATACGAGTATCTCTGACATCCGAACGGTTTACAAAAGCCAAGATGAGGATAAGGTACTTGCTATGTTACAGGTATTGGAGAAAAAAACGAGTCTTACAACTGATGAGCAATGCTATAAAGCAGTGTTTATATGTATGAAGGCAGATTATCTTACTTGGCCTAATGAGAAGTTGGCAGCATTCAAAAAAGGATATAAAGAGTTGAATAGTATTATTGCTAAACATCCTACCAAAGCAGAATATAGATATCATAGATATATGATAGAAAAGTTTACTCCGTCTTGGCTCATAGATGTGAATAATATGAAAGCAGATAAGACCTATGTGGAGACTAATTTAGCAGCTAATCATCCTATGTATTCCTTCATTACCTCTACTATAAATCAGTAATACGGCACATGCTATATATAAAGTAATAAAAGGGTTTTCCTTCTAGGATAAACGGAGTTTACATATATTCAATTATTATTTCACCTTATATTTTCCAGCAGTCCCTAAGTAATTACTTTTGCTAGCAAATGAAACGAGCTTACGTAGTAGATGCTGCCCGCACGGCAGTCGGTAAATTTGGAGGTACATTATCTTCTGTACGTCCAGATGATTTGGGAGCAGAAGTGATTAAAGCGTTGATACAACGTAATCCTTCTATAGATATCAATGAAATAGAGGATGTAATATTTGGTGCGGCTAATCAAGCTGGAGAAGACAATAGGAATGTAGCACGTATGAGTTTATTGATGGCAGGATTACCTGTCACAGTGCCTGGACTGACTATTAATAGACTGTGTGCAAGTAGTTTGCAGGCAGTAGCTGACGTATCTAAAAATATAGCTGTAGGATATGGAGATATATTTATAGCAGGAGGAGTAGAAAGCATGACGCGTGCACCTTTTGTGACGCCTAAGGCTGAGTCAGCATATAGCCGAAGCTCTAAAGTGTATGATACTTCAATCGGATGGAGATTTATAAATCCAAAGCTATCAGAGATGTACTTCCCTTTCCCTATGGGAGAGACCGCGGAAAACCTGGTAGAGAAGTACGGAATTACACGTGAAGAGCAGGATATTTTTGCTCATACTACGCAGCAGAAATATCAAAATGCTTTAAAGGCAGGAAAATTTAAGGATGAAATTATACCTATTGTTATTCCTCAGCGAAAAGGAGAAGATATAATTTTTGCTCAAGACGAACATCCCAGACTGAGCAGTATAGAAAAGTTAACTAGTCTAAATGCTGCATTTAGAAAAGGAGGTACAGTGACGGCTGGTAATTCTAGTGGAGTAAATGACGGAGCTGCAGCACTTCTCATAGTGAGTGAAGAAGCGCTAAAACGCTACAATCTGGAACCTATAGCAGAAGTGGTAAGCAGTGCAGCAGCTGGTGTATCTCCAGATATTATGGGAATAGGTCCAGTACCTGCGACTCAGAAAGCACTGAAGCGTGCAGGGATAGGAGTGAAGGACCTAGACTTAATAGAACTAAACGAAGCGTTTGCAGCTCAAGCCATAGCCTGTATGCGAGACTTAGAGCTTAATCCTGATATAGTAAACGTAAATGGAGGTTCTATAGCTATAGGTCATCCACTAGGTGCTTCTGGTGCACGTATTACGAATACACTACTTCATGAACTAAAAAATAGACCCAATGCTAAAT
The DNA here is from genome assembly GCA_963933305.1 of uncultured bacterium. Lineage (GTDB taxonomy): Bacteria > Bacteroidota > Bacteroidia > NS11-12g > UBA9320 > UBA9320. The sequence continues at coordinate 11,888 of CAWVTM010000039.1, read as the reverse complement.
ACGCTTTAGCTACGATGTGTATAGGAGTAGGGCAGGGTGTAGCAGTAGTATTTAAGAAGTGTTAAACTTAGATTAGAGAAGACATTTTGAAAGGGTGAATCCTGAGAGTGTTTACCCATTTTTATTCCAAGATTTTAAGTGAACGGATAGGTTTGTGTTGCACATCGGTATTACTATAAGTTGTGAAATCATAAAATTTTGACAACAAAAAAGGCGACCAATTGGTCGCCTTTTTTTAATAGTGTTGTGTGTATTTTAGTACTCCCAGAGGTCATGCTCTAAGATAAATAAATCGTTCTTGATTTTGTCACTTTCTAGAAGTGCTTCCACTCCGTTATCTCTGAACTCATCAAACATTGCAATATCAAGATCATACATGTTACTTTCTTTTACTACATAGCTGCTGAACTGTCTCATTTGAAAGAAGTGATCAAAACTTATACGTGCGGCATCGTTTTTTGTATTAAAAACTTCTTCTTGTGAAAGTTTGTCTCTGAGATCTTCCATTTTTAGCCAGTACAATGGTACTTCTCCTAACTCTATGCCTGACTCTGTAAGTGGCTTAATAAGAGGAGCAATTGCTATTATACGTGCTCGGAAGTCAGAGTAGTTATAATCAAATATCCAATCCTCCATGATTCTATACTTCACAATCTTTCGTGGTTCATACGTTTCTTGTACTACTAATGGCACAAGATCATATGGATCATTGGGATTTTCAGGATTAGGTACCATTACGGTAGACTCTATACTGATTTCTTTTTGTATATCTTCGGGAGTTTTGATAGAAGTAAGTGAATCGTTGGCGTAAGCAGCTACTTCACCGTTCATTGCTGCATTCCATATGATTAGATAGAATGGATTACGGGGCCAGTGCATTACTTTGTTTTGTTTTTCACGTACATCGATTACTCTGTGCACGCGTTTACTCCACTTTACATTTGCCTCGCGAATGTAGCGATATGGTACAGCTTTACGCTCCTTTACAGCCGTATGCGGGTAAGTAAAGTCTTCAAACTTACTTACTTGAGCCTGAGACACTCCAGCGATTAGCATAAGTGTCATAAATATTACCAGTGTTCTCTTCATATCTCTTTCTATCTACTTCGCAAAAATAACGAATTATTCTTCTAAAAATTATCTTATTGTTATGATGATCGGACTAAGATTCGCTTTGAAGCCATATTTAGCTTCAGTCGCTCGTATTCCTTCTATAAGAATTCTGTCACCGCCTTGTGCAGATTTTACCATTCCTTTCATTTTTCCTGTCAAGCGTCCATTGCTAGAAGATGCCATAACTGGTGGTTTTCTTTGGTATGCTAATATCATCTTAAAGCCTTGTACTCTATAATTGAGGTCAAATGCAAACCCAGCTCCCATAGAAGCTAAAATTGTAGTTTGTGCACCTACCGCAGCTTTTCCTTTAGGAAGACCATCATTAGGTATTCCACCTAACTGAGCGGTAGGCTGTGGAAGACTTCTAACTCTGAATTTTTCAGAACCTACTGTTCTTGATTTTCCATCTTTGGTAATAGAAGCAGTTATGGTTACGTCTTTATTGGTACTTGACTTTACTTTTACATTATATAATCCACCACCCAAAGGTCTTAAACTAAGTCCTGGAGCAGATATATTGACATCACTTGCTGCGAACCCTGGTACAGAAATAGACATTGGATTGTCTATACCCTTATATAACAGGTTCATTTGAGTAGCTGCTATTGTGGCCGCTGGCTTGAAGACTGTATATTCATTCTCGAATTCAAATATTTGTTCTTCACCTCCACCGTTTCCGTTTAGAACGATTTTACCAGCAAAAGTCTTGATACCAATACCTCTAGCTGGAGCAGTGAATTTACCTACTCCTCCTATTACATCTACGGGAGTAGTACCAACAGTAATAGTTGGATTACTTTGAGAACTAGACGCAACCAATAGTATGTCAGCTTCGTAGTTTTCACCTTCCATTACATAATTTGAAGTTGGAAGAACCGTAGCTACTAATTTATCGAATTTATAATCTGTAGCATCTATTTGTTGAGCTAACCTTTCTAATACTGTTGCTTCTAATGTTTGAGCATCATTTTTAATACGAGAAAGGAGTGCAGTGACTCCAGCAGCTGGATTATGCTCCAAACTTTCTATGACCCATTGTTTATCAGTTCCAGCACGTAGTTGTGATGTAGCCTCAGCATCGGCATATAGCTTATTATCTTTAATGTTAGTAGAGTCAGTAAGTCCCGGAGCTTTTGGCTTGAGGTAACTGGCTATTTTTTCTCTAGCTTCATTGATTCGTTTAGCTACGGCAAATCCCTCTGCGTAGTTATTTTCGGTGTAGAATTTTGCGTGGTCTTCCATTTGGTCAGGAGAAATCAGCGCAGTTACACCTATAACACCCTCTTCTTGTTCTTCTCTACCACCATACCACTCTTCTATCTTAACATTGATATCATCAATGTATTTCAAGAATTCAGCTGTTTCTTTTCTAACGGCTAGTGCACGATTCATGTAAGGCTCTGTTTTGGCTTTTTTCTCGTCCATGGCCTTGTCTAGGGCTTTCATGGTACTAAGACTTTTCGAGTCGATATTTAGAGCAGCTGCATTGAAACTTTTCTCAAATAAGTGAAAAGACTTCAGTATTTCTTTAGATACGTTAAGGGCTAGAAGTGCCATGAGTACTAAGTACATCATGTTAATCATCTTCTGCCTTGGGGACATTTTTCCTCCGGCCATAATTATTTTTTTAAATTATTGAATTAAAGTTAAACTATGATTTGGATTAATTAGAAGGACGCATTGCGTTTAGCATTCCTCCATATACCTTATTTAGGTTTTGTATATTTTGATCAAAACTAACTAAACTATCGTTGAGCGTAGCATTGATGCTAGCTACTTTAGTGGTAGTTTCTTTAAAACTTTCTGTAGTTTCTGTTAAACTTTCTAACGCATTCACTGCTCTACCATAAGAGGAGTTCATACCTGTAAGTTGCTCATTAGCTTTTGTGATATTTTCTGTATACTCTAAGGTAGCTATACTAGCACCCGAAAGATCAGACATAGAACTTACATTGGTAGAAAGAGACCTAAGTCCTGTTCCTAATCCTTCTATAAGGTCAGGTCCAATATTGGCATCAGATAGCATTTTGTCCAATTGTTGAGAAACTGCATCACCTTGTGCTATTGATCCTTGTTTTGGTTTGTCTTCACCTTCCATACCTGCTAACTCAGGATATACGAGACTCCAATCCCATTCTTCATGCAATGGCTCAAATGCAGATATAAGGAAAATTAAACCTTCAGTTCCCATACCTAAAATGAGCATAGTGTTAGCACCTTCCCAGTGCATGATTTTAAACAAAGCACCGATAATAACTACTGCTGCACCTATACCGTAGGCTTTAGCCATAACATTTTTACCCAGTTTTGATTCGAAAAAATTTGCCATAATAATTTTGTTGTTTTTTGTTTTTTAATTTTGTTGTAGTGAATGAATAATAATTCTATATCAAATATATAAACGTATTTGACTTAAGTTTAGTATCGGAATGTCATTTTATTCTAATCGAATAAAATAGTGTCTAGAAATGAATGCTACAACAGAATTAACGTCTGTCGTTTGCAGATCTCCCTATGTAAGTCTGTACACATCTGAAACCTACATAAGATTTAGAAGTATCTTGGTACTCATAAGATCTTGATCCATTTTGAATGAAGTATGCCACATCTTTCCAACTTCCTCCACGCGTTACTTTTCTCTTCAAAGAAAGAGGTCCATCATCTGCGGCATCTACTTGGTAGTCAGAGTTAAGGTCGTGTGTAAATTGGTTACTAGATTCATCATATGCTGATATAGTCCATTCTGCTACATTACCCGCCATGTTATATAAACCGTAGTCGTTAGGGAAATAAGAATCTGCCCTAACTGGATATAATCCTCCGTCAGCCATATAATTTCCTCTATTCGGTTTGAAGTTGGCCAATAGACATCCTTTACTATTTCTGGTGTAAGGTCCTCCCCAAGGATACATATTGTTATCTCTACCACCTCTGGCTGCAAATTCCCACTCAAATTCAGTCGGTAATCTCCAGTATTCAGTAATTGGCATTTCTTGTGAAGACCAATATCTATTTAACCATTGCGTTCTATAATTGCAAAAAGCATTGGCTTGGTGCCAGTTAATCCCTACTACTGGATAGTCATCATACTTAGGATGATTGTAGTACTGACGGGTCATAGGTTCGTTATAAGAATAGGTGAAATCTCTTATCCAAACCAATGTGTCTGGATAGATAGCTCTTGTCTTTTCTACTAGGTACTCCGCTCTATCTGATTCTAGGTAGCTTCCTTTTGCAGCAGCTTGAAAATCAACATACGTGTAAGTGTACTCTAGTTTTCGGATATCCCACTGTCTGAGATGGTCATATCGTTCTTTGCCTTGATAGAAATATTTTTTACCTTGATCTTCATAAAAAGCTTCCCCATCTAACTCTTGATCATAATCGAGGCGGTCATATTCATCATATTCGTCTTCTTCAGTAATCGTTATATCCATAGCAAGACGAGCTAAACTATCTTTTACATAGGTTACAAATTGACGGTATTCATTGTTGGTGATTTCCGTATCATCCATCCACATAGCGTGTACAGAGATTTGTTTGTTTGGCTGGATATAAGTGTGAAAAATATCTTCATCACTCTGTCCAGTGTGAAACGTACCCGTAGGTATGTACACCGTACCGAATGGCTGTGGATGAAACCAAGGTCTTCTACCTTGGACTCCTATCAACTCCCCATTATCTCCAAAACCGCATCCTACTAGTGTTAGGAATGCCATTATCACAAGTGTCTTAGCTGTGTATTTCATATAAACCTTACTTTTTTAAAAGTTTGACAAATTAACATTGAATTCTTGATAAAAGCAATTAAATGTATTTTCAATATCCTGATTAGAACGTTATTGATTAGTAGTATAGTATTACGAATGTACAAAAGATTATTAAAAATTAATCTTTGGACTATAAGAAACGCGGACTCTCGTGAAAGAACCTTGGTGGTGATACCGTATTGATTGGTATACAATACCTTACAAATATTTCGTGTGTTCCATTACTTACTCCTTGTACATTGGATAGGGTGATATCATAGGAATAACCCACCTTGATGTTATCCTTTTGGAAGCCTAATAGCACAGATAATGCGTCAGCATTACCAAACTGTCTGTACGCTAGCCCACCTCTGAACTTCTGTGCAAATAGCCCCGTAACGTTTAAATCTATCTGAGGTCTATATGCCCCATTAAATAATCCATATTTTCCCAATATAGCGGGTTCTAAAATTATACCGTTTTTCAAATGTATGTCTGCACCTGCCTGTGTGTAGTAGTGAGCTACATAGTCCAACCCTAGATTGGTCTGTGTACCAGCTTGTGATATTACCGGGATTAAATAAGAAGCTTGATTGATATTAGTCATAGAAAACCCAGCATAGAAGTCTTTTATATTGGATGAAATTATGCTCTGACGCTTATACATTACGCCTATATTCATATCAAATTTCGTTTCGTTTGCTTTCACGCCTAATCCTGGTATGTTTTCATCTCCAGCATCTTTTGCTTTGTAATCTGGATCATCCCATCCCCATTGGTTTGCACCTATACCTAATCCGCCAGATAGTTCACTAAATCCACCTTGGAATTGCTGTCTAAAATTTATATTAGCCATAAATGAGGTTGATTTAGTAAACCCTATTTTATCATCTATAACTGTTATACCTGCTCCTAAAAATTTGTCTTCTGTCAATTTGAAAACGGTATTTACATTAAAATTATAAGTGACAGGTGCTACGTCAGTTCGCCCGGTTCCGGCTATTCCGTCAGTTCCTCTATTCCTAGTATCATCATCATAGTCTCTCCACTGATGATGCGTAAGACCGCTGACGCAGATTTCACCGTATTTATGCCCCGCAGCAGCAGGATTATACGCTTGCATCACATCTTTAAAATGTGTGTAGTATGGGTCTTGCTGTGCGTAAGATAACGTGGTAATGAGTAGCGTTAGTCCTAGAAGTACTTTTTTCATATTATTTTAGTCATTGTCTTTAAACTATTCTGTAGGTACAATAATAACTATTTTTTGCGAATGCTTATTGTCAGATAGGTAAGAATGTGCGTTTCTTATACTATTCTGTTATGAACTTCAGTAGTAATGGCTACGAGTACTTTTTGGGCTTCTGTGAGTAATGCTAGAGCATCCGTGTTTAGCCTATCTGCATAATCTTTTTCACTAAGATCTTTGGTGTTGATTCGTACATTCATATACGCACCTTCTATGGCAGTCAAGCAGCACAAAGCACCTACACCAGCGTCTGTCACAGATGGTTTGTTACCTATGTCTAGCATAGCTTTTAGTAGGTCTTTAGCTTTGTAGGCCGTTTGCATCACTTTAAAGGGGACTTCTGCAGCATATTGGCTCGCTTTTTCTATGGCCTCTGTTCTCGCAGTTTTATCTGCTGCGGTATCCTTTGGCATTCGTATAGCATTTATTATTCCATTGAATGAGCGAGTGTCTTCATCTACTAAGTAGAGTAACTCTCTTTTTATGGCTTGACCTTTTACCGCCCAATCTGAAAAGACTTCTACCTTATCTTCCCATCCCGGTTTATTCGCACTTAGATTAGCCACCATAGTAGCGAGTGAGACACCTAGAGCACCACAATAAGCAGCTATGCTGCCACCACCTGGGGCCATGCTTTCAGAGGCTGTTTCGTCTGCTAATTCCTTAGCAGTAAGGTTTACCAGTCGTTCTTCATCTGTAGATGTAAGTGAATATTCTATTATTTTTTTAACTGGGTCAAATGGAGCTAGTTCATCTAGTCCAAGGGATTTAATAGCGATATGAATAAGTTCTGCATCTGAAACACCTACGGATCGGCCTTGCTTTTTTAAGTAATGTTTTCCGGCATCTAACATAGCCTGCAGCGGAATAAGTCCTACTAATTCACTACCGGTGATACGCACTCCTCTGTCTATACAACTTTTCTGTACTTCATCAAAAAAAGTATGAATAGGAGTAATACTGAAATTAGTAAGATTAGCACTTACTTGAGCCACATCGTACTCATCTATAAACCACCCTACGGCTTGTACTGCTTTACAAGATCCAGGTTCTCTGAGGCTTTCACCATTGGCACCTGTGATTATTTTACCGGTGTATGGGTCACCTTCTCTTTTAACACGTCCGGTTTCACGCACGTCAAACGCTATTCTATTGGCTATGCGAGTAGATTTAGTGTTTAGATTAATATTATAGGCGATAAGAAAATCCCGAGCACCTATTGTAGTAGCTCCTTTTCTTGCACTATACACTGCAGGTCCAAAGTCTGGTTGCCATTCCGGTTTTTTTATTTTCTCAAAGAACCCTTCATACTCACCACCGCGGATAATACTCAGCACATTTCTTTTGGTATCAGGCTGTGCAGCACCATATAGATATACGGGTATATCTGTAGTTTCGCCTACTCGCTTTGCTAGTTTCTTACTCCATTCAGCGGTTTCATCCATAGAGATATTAGCTATGGGCACTAGTGGGCATACATCTGTAGCTCCCATCCGAGCATGCTCACCCGTCTGCTTACTCATGTCTATAAGTTCTCCAGCTTTTACTATAGCTAAGTATGCAGCTTCTATGACTGCTGCTGGCTCACCTACGAAAGTCACCACAGTCCGGTTAGTAGCGGCTCCAGGATCTACATCTAGCAGTTTAATTCCATCTACAGACTCTATCTCATTGGTGATTTGCTTTATGATGTTCAGGTCTCTACCTTCACTAAAATTTGGGACGCATTCTATTAGTTGTTTGATCATCTGGATTCTTTATATACGGGCAAAAATAGAATTCGTATGGAATAAATAGTCGATTGACTTTTAATCAAAATATATTTGCCCCTCAAAGTGAGGTACGTATTAGAAATAGCCTATGATGGGACAGAATATCACGGATGGCAGTCCCAGCTGAATGGCACTACCGTGCAGGAGGCACTGGAGCTCCAACTGGCAAAGATATTAGGCGCTAAAATAAATGTAATGGGCTGTGGCAGAACTGATGCCGGAGTGCATGCTTCTCATTTTATACTGCATTTTGATTATGATAATGATTTACCCGATCGATTTAAATTTAGAATAAATAGGATGCTGCCTTCTGATATTGCCGTCTATGAAGCGTTTGAGGTGACGGATAATTTTCACTCCAGGTTTTCTGCGACTTATCGGAAGTATATATACAAGACACATTTCAGAAAAAATCCTTTTCAAGAGGGTGGGTCTCTCTTTTTATTTCAAATGCCATCCGTAGACAAAATGAATGAAGCATGTAAATTACTAGTACAACAAGATGATTTTGCCTCTTTCTGCAAAAGAAATGCAGATGGTAAAACAACTATATGTGACTTGATGTTAGCTGAATGGGTAGAAGTAGAGTATGGTTTTGAATTTCATGTAAAGGCCAATAGATTTCTTCGAAATATGGTGCGGGCACTCGTAGGTACTTTATTAGACGTGGGCTACGGTACGCTATCTCTGGAACAACTAGAGCAAATAATAAAAGATAAAAAAAGAAGCAGCAGCGGTAAAAGTGTAGCTGCTAGAGGACTCTATCTAGAGGAGATAGGATACAATTGGGATGAGTACAGAAAGTAAGAACACAGGAGCAGCTTTTGATATGAAGCTAATAGTCAGGATAATAAAACTGGCTAAGCCGTATAGGAAATTATTGTGGTCTGCCGTACTTCTTATTTTAGTACTGACCATATTAGCACCTCTAAAGCCATGGTTAGTACAAACTACCATAGATACTTATGTAGCCAATGGAGATAGAGAAGGTATTTTCTTTTTCTCTATGTTAATATTAGCACACATCTTAGTACACAGCCTCACGCTTTTTGGCTATACGTACATCACTAATCTTTTGGGTCAAAATGTAATTAAAGATCTAAGGATGAAAGTGTATCAGCAAATATTACGACAGAGTAGTGCGTTTTTTGACAAGAGTAAAGTAGGCATGCTTATCACTCGCTCAGTGAGTGATGTGGAGACGCTTTCTAACTTTTTCTCACAGGGTTTTATCAGTATTATAGGAGACCTAGCACAGATAGTTACGGTGCTGATCATTATGTTTCTCACGAGTTGGCAGATGACTCTGATTTCATTGGCAGTTTTACCTATACTGCTTATTGCTTCAGAGATTTTTAGACGAGGAGTGCGAAAGGCATTTCAGACTGTCCGTCAAAAAGTGTCTCAAATGAACTCTATGGTGCAAGAGCAAATAGTAGGCATGGAAGTGGTGCAGCTCTTTGGAAAGGAAGAAGAACAATTTCAGAAATTTGATAAGCTAAACAAAGAACACCGTCAGGCCAATGAGCGGTCTATTCTCTATTATGCAGTGTACTTTCCTATAGTGGAGATTCTCAGTAGTCTTACGCTAGGACTAATCATCTGGTGGAGTGCTGGCTCATATATAGCTGTGAGTCCAGGTGTGATTACCGCTTTTATATTGTATATCAATCTGATATTTAGACCTATACGATTCATAGCTGATAAGTTCAATACGATGCAACTGGGGGTAGTAAGTAGTGAGCGTATCTTTAATCTACTCGATGACCAAAAATATTCCGAGCCAGAAGGAGAGGTAGATTTAGTAGCGGTGAATGGGCATATCCAATTCAAAAATGTTTGGTTTGCGTATGTGGATGACGAATACGTGCTCAAGGATATTAGTTTTGAGATACAGCCGGGTAAAAGCTTAGCTATAGTAGGACCCACAGGTGCTGGTAAGAGTAGTATTATAAATTTAATCACTCGATTATACAGTATACAAAAAGGAGAGGTTACGGTAGACGGTCACAATGTGAACAGCCTAAAAATAGCCGATCTTAGACAAGAAATAGGAGTGGTTTTGCAGGATGTTTTCCTTTTTGCTGGTTCTATAGCAGAGAATGTAAACCTTAGGAATACAGATATAGATGCGGACAAAATGCGAGAAGCCGCGACTTCTATAAATGCATTAGATTTCATAGAAAATCTAGATGGAGGCTGGGAGTATGATGTAATGGAGCGAGGCAGCACATTATCAGTAGGCCAGAGACAGCTTATCAGTTTTATACGTGCCATGGCAGCAGATCCTAAAGTACTGATACTGGATGAAGCTACGAGCAGTGTGGATCACGAGACAGAGGAACTCATACAAGAAGCTACCAAAAAGCTTATGAAAGGACGTACTTCTATAGTGATAGCCCACAGGTTAAGTACCATACGAGAAGCAGATGCTATCTTGGTATTGGATAAGGGAAGGGTAGCAGAAGTAGGCAGTCACACAGAGCTAATAGAAAAGAAAGGAGCATACTATGAGCTTTTTCAAAAGCAATTTGAATTAATCTAGCCAATTAAGTGGTTCCATTATGTTAGTGTTAATGGATATAAATATCCACATCATTGGTAAAGTATGGTAGTCGTTCTATTTTTGACCCTTTATAAGTAGAAATGGCACGTGTAGTATCAGGCATTAGACCCACAGGGAAGTTACATTTAGGAAACTACTTTGGTGCGGTAAAAAACTTTCTTAAAATGCAAGAGGAGCATGATTGCTTTTTTTTTATAGCAGATATTCACTCGCTTACTACGCATCCTACCCCCGGAGATCTGCACGCTAACGTACATCAAGTACTTGCCGAGCATCTAGCTATGGGCGTAGATCCTGAGAAGTGTGCCTTATTCGTACAGAGCGATGTGCCGGCTATCAGTGAGTTATATACCTATATGAATATGAATGCATATATGGGAGAGCTGGAGCGGAGTACCTCTTTTAAAGATAAAATACGTAGTCAGAAAGAAAATGTGAACGCTGGTTTACTGACTTACCCTGTGCTGATGGCTGTAGACATACTCGTGCATCACGCAGAGATGGTGCCCGTAGGTAAAGATCAGCAGCAGCACCTAGAGATGACTCGCACCTTTGCCAATAGATTTAACCATATGTATGGGCAAGACTATTTCAAAGAACCACAAGCATATAGTGGGGGAGGAGATCTTGTAAAAGTGCCTGGGCTTACCGCCCAAGGTAAAATGAGTAAAAGTAGTGGAGATGCGGACACTATCATGTTTGATGAGGAAGAAAAGGGATTACGCAAAAAGATAATGCGTGCGGTTACAGATAACGGACCTACAGAACCTGGACAACCAAAAAGTGAAGGTCTTCAAAATCTGTTCGATATCATGTCACTGGTATCAGAACCCAGCACTATAGCCCATTTTGATGCACTTCACAGAGATGCCACCATACGCTATGGGGATCTGAAAAAGCAACTAGCAGAAGATGTGCTTACCTTTGTGTCACCCATCAGAGAAAAGATAGAGCACTATAAAAAAGATACAGCAGCTCTAGCCAAAGCAGCTAAAATAGGAGCAGAAAAGGCAAACGACAGTGCCGAAAAAACACTGAAAGAAGTACGAGAACTTATCGGGTTCAGAAAATTTTATTAAGACAATAGATCAACGCAAAAACTTAATCATAAACCATGCATATAGCAATAGCAGGAAACATAGGAGCAGGTAAAACAACATTAACTAAGCTTTTATCAAAACACTACGACTGGGAGCCACATTTTGAGGCGATGGATGACAATCCGTACATTACAGATTTTTATGATGACATGACTCGTTGGTCGTTTAATCTTCAGATCTATTTCCTACACACTCGGTTTAGTAGTCTGATACAAGCTAAAAATAACCCTAAGACCATTATCCAAGATCGTACTATATACGAAGATGCATACATTTTTGCTCCTAACTTACATGCTATGGGTCTTATGAGTACGCGTGATTTTGATACGTATCAAG
>CAWVTM010000038.1:0-14603 GCA_963933305.1 uncultured bacterium | reverse complement strand
CATTGTTTTCATAAATGGCACGAAGCAGAAAAAATAGAAGACATTTGGATTATCTCATTCTATAAAAAGATGGTAAAAGCATTTACATCACTTTTAAACTAGAAAATCCCATACTCCACCACCACTCTATGTACATCCACTAGCTCCTCTTTTCTCCAACACTTTACTACAACGATAGGGTCTAAGTTTCAACCCTAAACTTAATCTTATACTTAAACTTGACCCGCCTACCTTTGCAGTCCAATGTTCAAAACAGCATTCATAACGATACTCGGCCTACCCAATGCAGGAAAATCTACTTTTCTAAATGCAGCTCTGGGTGAAGATCTAGTGATTACCAATCCTAAAGCTCAGACCACACGTCACCGCATAAAGGGAATACTCAACGAAAAAGGATATCAACTTATATTTAGTGATACCCCCGGTGTAATAGACGACTCAGCCTATATGCTCCAAGACGCCATGATGGGTGCAGTACGCGAATCTCTAGAGGATGTAGATATTCTGCTGCTTATGCTGGACGGTCAATACCCCAAAGTAGAAACTTTCGAAGCATATAAAAATCAAGTAAAATGTCCTATAGTGGCAGTAATGAATAAGGCTGATTTAGTCACTGACCAAGAACAGCTGCAAGCAGATATAACCAAGGTAAAAGAGTACTTAGGTACTGAGCACGTATATGCAGCCAGTGCTAAGGAAATATTTAATATAGACGGTATTATCAAAACATTGGTAGAACTCTCTCCTGAGCATCCAGCGTTTTATGATACAGACAGTATCAGTGATGAGAATGTAAGATTTCTAGTAGGTGAGATGGTACGTGAACAAATACTTACTCAATTTAAAAAAGAAATACCTTATAGCGTAGAGGTTGTGGTTACTGAATATAACGAAAAGGAAAAACTAGACGAAATCTATGCTACTATAAACGTAGAGCGGGACTCACAGAAAGGTATTCTCCTCGGCCGCGGGGGATCTGCTATCAAAAAATTAGGTATAGCTTCACGAGAACGAATAGAAAAATTTATAGATAAGAAGGTTTTTTTGTCTCTTACTATTAAAGTAAAAAAGGACTGGAGATCTGATGAACAGCAGCTCCAACGCTTTGGTTACCTTAAAAAGTAATTATTGCCGTACATTTGCAGAATTGTAAAACGGCAAAACATCTTGACCATTCGGTCAAACTTATCCAACAATTACAATACAGGCTGCGGATAGCAGAAACATAGCAATTATATAACATTAGAACATGGCAGGAATAGTAGCGATAGTTGGTAGACCCAACGTTGGAAAATCAACACTCTTTAATAGGTTAATCGGCGAAAGGAAAGCCATAGTAGACAACGTCAGCGGAGTAACCCGAGACAGACATTATGGTAAAAGCGACTGGATAGGTACAGAGTTTACAGTAATAGATACTGGAGGTTATGTAACTAATAGTAACGATATTTTTGAAACTCATATACGCGAGCAAGTAGAACTAGCCATAGCAGAAGCGGATGTACTTTTATTTATGGTAGATGCCGTATTGGATCCTAATGACTTAGATATAGCTTTCTTTAAAATCGTTAGAAAAAGTAATAAACCATATTTACTCGTTGCTAACAAAGCAGATAATGACGAGCGAATGTTTATGTCTAACTCATACTATAGCATGGGCGTAAATATGATTTATCCAATATCTTCTCTTTCTGGCAGTGGTACAGGTGAATTACTAGATGATTTAGTTCCCTTATTACCCGAAGGCGATTTAGAACTGGATGACGATATTCCAAAGATAGCTTTCGTAGGAAGACCAAATGCTGGTAAGTCTACATTTTGCAATACGCTACTCGGTGAAGAACGTAACATAGTTACAGATATTCCTGGAACCACTCGTGATACACTTTTTGTACGGTATAAAGCTTTTAATAACGATTTATACCTCGTAGATACTGCAGGTGTACGTAAGAAGAGCAAAGTAAGTGAAGATATAGAATTTTACTCTGTGATGCGAAGCATCCGAGCCATAGAAAATGTAGATGTAGTGGCACTCGTAGTAGATGCGACTAGAGGCATAGAGGCACAAGACATGAATTTATTTAGCCTTGCTCAAAAGAATGGAAAGGGTATCGTTATTATTATCAATAAGTGGGATCTTATAGAGAAAGACACACACACCACTCGAGAATATGAAGCTTTAGTAAGAGAGAAAATCGCACCGTTCACGGACGTACCTATACTATTTGTATCTGCTCTTACTAAGCAGAGAGTCCTTAAAGCACTAGATAAACTCATGGAAGTTCACGCTTCTATGAAAACCAGAATTACCACTAGTAAACTTAACGAGTTTTTCTTACCTATAATTGAACGTCAAGCACCACCATCACTAAAAGGAAAATACATCAAAATTAAATATGTCACTCAACTTCCTACTAAGTGTCCTAGTTTTGCCTTCTTTTGTAATTTACCTCAATATATAGGTGATAGCTATAAACGATTTTTAGAAAATAAACTTCGTAGTCATTATGACTTTAGCGGAATACCAGTCCGTATTTATTTTAGAAAGAAATAAGAAAATATAATATATATTCGTGATATATTTAAATATTTAACAATTAAAAAATACGCCTATCATGAAAAAAATTATTGCTCTATTCGCTATTGTTTCTCTAGGATTTGTTGCTTGTAATAATGCAGCTGAAACTAAAGAAGGTGCTGAAGAATCTGTAGAAAATGCAGAAGCTGAAGCCGAAAGTTTACTTGAACAAGCCACTGAAGAAGTAGAAGCCGCTGCTGAAGAAGTAGCAGAAACTGCTGAAGAAGTAGCAGAAACTGCTGAAGAAGTAGTAGAAACTGCTGAAGAAGTAGTAGAAACTGCTAAAGAAGCTACTGAAGTTGCTAAATAAGACGTTGCTTACTAATTTTAATTAGTACAACGCAAAACATTTTAAAAGGCTACTCAAATGAGTAGCCTTTTTTTATATTTGTATTTATAATGAAAAGTAATAGCATAACTATTTTGTTTTTTATAGTATTAATAGCAGCCTGTGCCACTTCCGAAGAAAATGATGTAATAACCTCTGATGCACAAGAGATAGAGCAAGAAAGAAGAGTGGATAGTATGTTACAACGTGACCAAGAAAAAACAGACTCTATGGAAAGAATATTACTGCACCAAATCAAAGATTAGAGGTTTACAAACTGATTTAAAAAACGTTTATCACTATTAAAAAAAGTACGAAGATCTTTTACTCCATATTTAAGCATTGCTATCCTGTCTACTCCTAGACCAAAAGCAAAACCAGAGTATTCTTCTGAATTAATGCTACAATTTTTAAGCACATTAGGATCTACCATTCCACATCCTAATATTTCTAACCATCCAGTACCTTTTGTTAGTCTTGAATCCGATTCTGTCTCAGTACCTAAATAAATATCCATTTCAGCACTAGGCTCTGTAAAAGGAAAGTAAGAAGCCCTAAATCTTACTTTTGTATTCACACCAAAAAATTCTTGTACAAAATTATATAGCGTTTGCTTTAGATCTGAGAACGAAACTCCTTTATCTATATATAATCCTTCGACTTGGTGAAAAAAACAGTTAGAACGGGCTGAAATCGCTTCATTTCTATAAACTCTACCGGGCATGATGCTTCTTATAGGTAAATTACCCTCTTCCATAAGCCTCACCTGTACAGAAGACGTATGTGTCCGTAACGCTATATCCTTATCTACAAAAAACGTGTCTTGCATATCTCTTGCAGGATGATTGTCTGAAAAATTTAATGCAGAAAAATTATGCCAGTCATCTTCCACCTCTGGACCCGTAGATACAGAAAATCCAAGACGACCAAAGATTTCTGTCATTTCTTCCACTACACTGCTAATCGGATGACGAGAACCTATGTCACTATAATAACCAGGTAATCCTTCAACTTGTTTTTTATTCTCTAAAGACTCTGACAGTAAATCTTGAGCAGCACTAAATGTTTCTTCAATATTTTTTTTTACAATATTTAAATCTTTGCCCCACTTCTTTTTTTCCTCAACTGGCAAATTTTTAAACTCTTGAACCAATTCGTTCACTAATCCTTTTTTAACTAAAAATTTTAATTTAAATGCTTCTAATTGTTCCTTTGATTTAATAACCGCATTTTGAGATTCTTTTATCAGTTGTTCTATTCTTTCCTTCATTACTGTGGTACAAAGAAAATCATTCTGGTTATATCCGGAGCATACTAAAATGCTATCCACTTTCTTATTATTTTTTAAAATGATTTTATATAGAATAGTAGTATATAACTAATAGTGTGTTAATTCGGTGGTAAGTTTATTTTGAAAAGCGGTTAATAACAGTTTAGTAACATTGAACTTGTTATTAGTTCGTTTTTAATCAACGACTTAACATTTTTGATATACAGTGTGGATTATTACGTTAACATAGATTTGTTGATAAGGTGATTGTGTAAAGACATTACTATTTATACCCATTTTTAGTGGTTAACTACTGAGTATAGTGGATAATAAATAGTTTAGGTATATATAGAAGGTTATAAGCGTCTAATAACATAGTGTGTTATTAAGTGTGTGTATAACGTTACTTTACGTTGATTATCAATTCTTTATCCCAGTTTTCTCGGATTTCAAATTCTTTTGATATTAATATGTCTTCAGGTAATTTTGAAATAAGTGTATTACCAGTGTCCCATATAGCATTGTTATTAGTATCTGTGATTAATATAACTCTATACTTGGCAGCTGGTAGATTAGTGAAGTTAAATGATTTATCATTTTGAAATAAGTGTTGTCTAACGAGCTTTTTGCCTTGTCTTAGTTGAAGTATCATAGTACTGGTATCCACTGTATTAACTTGAAGGCTAAAATTGCTTGTTGTGGCTTTAACTGGTGGTATATTAAATGTATCTCCTTTAGTTTTGTTATTAAGGATGTCAGTAATTGCATTTGCTAGTATAATGAGCTTAGTTGGATATATAGAAGCAGTAATAGTAAGTGTAACTGGAGATGTATTAGCTATAGAAAATGGTATACTATTTGAGTCGTTCAGAACTATAAATTTAGAAGTATCTATGTTGCTTATAGGAGTTTGTAGCGTTAGCGTTAAATCTTGTTGAATAACAGACATTTTAACAGAAGGAATATAAGATAGTTCTAAGAGATTATTTATTTTTAGAAGTAGACTGGTATCTTTATCTATAATAACTTGTACGTTAGATGTATCATTTAGTGGAGTATAATAGGCTATTATACTGTCTTTAGATTGCGATAGTTTAAAATCTATAGTTGTATTATTTATGCTTAACTTTATATTGGAGTTTGCAAGATGTCTATTATTTTTAATGATGTAAATACCTGGAGATGACTTTAGTAGTTTTGGTCTGTGTTTTTTTGAATTTTCATTGATAAATGCATATATAGTATCTGTTAATTGCGTTGGAAAAATTGTTTTATTTATGGAAACATAGTCGTCTTCGTCGAGCAATAGATTGTTGTTGTCATCTAATAGAGCTATTGCTAAGAATGAGTCCGGCGGTAGGTTAGTTAAGTTGAAGTTTCCTTTGTCATCTGTGCGTGTTATATAGTCAGGTTTGGTATTTAGCACATTACTATCATTGAAAGTAGTGTAAAGTTGCACGTTACAGTCTTCTACCGGTTTATTAGTGAGTATATCTCTAATGTGACCCGTATAGAATAAAGAGTCAATATAGTTACCTGTAGAAAATATATAATTATAGTTTAGTATAGCATTTCCTTCATTGTTATCTATTACTGAGCCATTAAATTGTATGGTATATGTGGTGTTGTCTATAAGGGTATCATTGATTTTGATAATTAGCTTTTTACCTTTAACAGTGACAGTAGGAGATGTTATCTGACTAGGAGAAATGAGTAGTAGATCAGATACTTTAGTTGTTTTTATATATTCATCAAATGTGAAAACGATAGATGTTGCAGAGGAGTTTGTTGAAGCACTGTCTGGATACACTTTGAGCACTAAGGGCGGAGTTATATCTTTTTCTCCTCCATCAAGAGATTGTATAGAAGCACACCCTATTAGAAAGAGTGTAAGTAAAAATAGTATCAGTTTCATTAACGGCCGAAATGTACCAATAATACAGATATATCGGCTGGACTTACTCCACTTATTCTTGATGCTTGTCCAATACTTTGTGGTTTTATTTTAGTTAATTTGTCAATAGCTTCAAGTGAAAGGGAGTTTACCACCGAGTAATCAAAGTTAGGGTCGAGTTTTATGTGTTCAAGTCGCAGTAGTTTCTCTACGTTAATTTGTTCGTTTTCTATGTAAGTTTTATATTTAAGTTGTATTTCAGATTGTTCTATTTCTTCATCATTGTACTTAGCGAGTAAGTTGGAAATAGAGTCTATTTCAAGTAGTTGCTTATAGCTAATTTGTGGACGAGAGAGTACTTTACTGATGAGGTAGTTTTGGGGTATTGGAGCGGTATTATATTTTTCTAATATTGGATTGGCATCAGCAGGAGTTACTGTTTTTTTACTTATAATTTTACTAACAGATTGTATGTTATCCCTTTTTTTGAGCATTACATCGTACTCTTTTTGAGTGATAGTTCCTTGTTCAAAGGCTTTGGGCATTAATCTGAGGTCTGCATTATCTTGTCTCAATAGTATTCTGTATTCTGCTCTGCTAGTGAACATTCTATAAGGTTCATCGGTACCTTTATTCACGAGATCGTCGATTAAGACCCCTATGTAAGCTTCGCTTCTGTTGAGTACAAAAGGTTCTTTATTGTTAATAGAGTTATGAGCGTTTATACCAGCCATAAGTCCTTGGCATCCAGCCTCCTCATATCCGGTAGTTCCGTTTATTTGTCCAGCAAAAAACAGGTTTTTTATTGCTTTAGTTTCTAAGTTTAAGTTTAGTTGCGTAGGAAAGAAGAAGTCATACTCTATGGCGTATCCTGGTCTAAATATTTTGGCTTCTTCAAAACCCTGTATTTGTCTTAGAGCTTTATATTGAACTTCTTGTGGTAGTGAGGTACTGAAACCGTTAATATATGTTTCATAGGTGTTCCAGCCTTCTGGTTCTACAAATATCTGGTGTCTTGTGCGTTCTGCAAATCTGTTGACTTTATCTTCTACAGAGGGACAGTATCTCGGTCCTAACGATTGTATAGTGCCATTAAATAATGGGCTGTCAGCAAATGCGGATCTTAGTGTGTCGTGGACTTGTTCGTTTGTGTAAGTTATATGGCAGCTATGTTGTTTTTGGATTGTGCTGGGTTTCCTAAATGAAAAGCATTTCGGATCTATGTCTCCTTTCTGTTCTTCTAAAACGTCGTAGTTTATAGTTCTTCCGTCAACTCTAGGAGGAGTACCCGTTTTCATTCTTCCTGCCTCAAAGCCAAGAGACACGAGTTGTTCTGTGATACCAAAGGATGCCTTATCACCCATACGGCCACCGGTCATCTGAGACCTACCTATATGAATAACGCCGTTCATAAAGGTTCCACTGGTAAGAACTACTGAGTTTGAAAAATAGGTGTTTCCAGTTGTTGTTTTGACACCGCATATGGCATTATTTTCTATAATCATTTGATTTACAGAATCTTGTACAAAATCTACGTTTCTATTTTGTTCTAAGAGTTCTCGCCATTTTAAGGAGAACATACTTCTATCATTTTGTGATCGAGGACTCCACATTGCGGGTCCTTTGGATGTATTAAGCATTCTATATTGCATCATGCTGTAGTCGCTGACTATCCCAGATAGGCCTCCTAGGGCGTCCATTTCTCTGAGTATTTGGCCTTTAGCGACGCCACCCATTGCGGGATTGCACGACATCTTGGCTATAGTTTCCATATTCATGGTTACTAATAGTACCTTTGATCCTAACTTGGCTGATATATTTGCTGCTTCACAGCCGGCGTGTCCGGCTCCTACTACTATTACGTCGTATTTTATATTCATGGTTTCACGTGGAACAGTACAAAGCTAAAAGTTCGTTTTCCCTTTTTGTCATATTATTTTGCTCTTCTTCTGTCTTATCTTTAATACCAGAGAGGTGGAGCATCCCGTGAAAGCAAACACGGTGTAATTCAGTTTTTAATGACTGTCTGTATGTTTCGGCATTCTCTTTAACTCGGTCCCAGCTTATTAATATCTCGTTTGACTCCATATCATCGTCATCAGAGTAATCAAATGTGATTATATCTGTATAATAGTCGTGACCTAGTGAGGATAGGTTCACCTGTAGTAATTCGTCGTCTGACATAAAAAAGTACTGGATGTGCTTTGTTAAATGTAAGTAGTCATGACAGCGATTGAGCTGTTCGAGATCTAAAAGATGTGCAGTTTCTTTGAATGGAGATTGTATTGATATATTATCTGATGACATGTATTGTTCCTGAGTCTTTTTTGTACTCGCCAAGGACACCATACACGTGAGCTATGTATATGTATATTCCTGACTGTACGGGTGAGTTTTGATATAGTGCATACCAAGGTTGGGTGATGTTGGAGCGTTTAATGAGCTCGCCCCAACGGTTATATATTTCGTAAAATGACTGAGTGTAGTCTATCCCCTGTCCGGTAATGATAAATTTATTATTTGTTCCGTTCGGGGCTATTGCTGTAGTCACGTAGAATTTAAGTGAATCAAAGCGACATTTTATGTTAGATTGGGAGAAGGAGGAATAGCCAAGCGAGTTTTGGTTTTCTTCTGCGGATATACGGTAACACCCTACTGAATCTGTTTGTTCTAGCAAAATGGGAGCAGTATTTGTGTACTGCGTGTTCCACGTGGAACGGTCTTTAGAATACTGGAATTCATAATAAGACACACCATTTTCCCATCCATTGTAAGTGGTGTGACCTTGCGAAGGAATAATAGTAAGTAAAATATTGGAAGACTCGTTTGAAACTAGCACAGTATCGTAACACTTGTTAATCGCAAGTGTTCTATAAGTATAGGTATATAGATCTGCGTTTGTGTTGAGATCGTTTGTGGCGTAGTCTGTTTGATTCGCAGCCGGATTAATAGATTGGATAGGGGTGTATAAATTAGCGCCCAGTTTTCGTTGCACGCTAAATGCTACAATGTCTTGTAATCCAGATGAATTCCAGGATAATGAAATTGTGCTTTTTAAAGGCGAATTGTCGTTGACAGTCACCCAACTAAGGTAGAGGTGGGCTGGCGTTACAAGTTTTCTTGTTTCAAAAGTAAGTTTAGACGAAGTTGAGGAAACAGAGCTGCCTTTCTGGTGAGTTCTAATGTAGAAAACGAGCGTATCTCCCAATTGTACTTTTCTGTAAACGAACGAATTGGGAAAATTTGATAAAGCGGTATCACGGATAAATGGTCCCCCATTAATAGAGACATGTAAAATTTGACTGTCTATTGCGTTCCAGCCTTGGTATTTATCCCAATTAAGGGATATAGATTGGTCACAGGTGTCTAAGATACCGGCCAATTTTACAGCTCGGTGTGGTGTAGAAAACACAGAAGTAAGGTTACAACTGTCATAAGAGGACAAGACAACAGGAAAATTACCAATTCTTAGATTTGTAATGTTTATAGTATATCCACTGGTAGTGCCTATAGAGTCTGCACTCTGACTAGCGTTATTGTATTCATATATTTCATATCCTTTATTGTCAGGAGAAGGATTAGGAGACCAGCCAGCTATTATATCCTGTGTGTTTAAGTCGTAGCTAAGCGAATCTAATTCTATGGTTAAGGGATATGTGTTGTCTAGTAATACGGTGTTGGAAGTAGCGCTATCGGTACCGTCACATAGATGAAGGACGGTGATGTAATATCTCCAATTTGTATTTGCAGTTATTAATTGGTGTGGGTATTGATTGATAGTAATGTTTGGAATGTCTTCGATTTTTAGGAATGGGCCATTGTCTTCACTACCATAAATAGTGTATTTGGTGAATGAACCGCACAGGTCGGGGGACTGTTTCCAGGAAAGAGTGACTATGTCTGTATCGTAATTCAAGCAAGCTCGAAGTACTAACGGAGGTGCGTTTATTGCTTGACTAACCATCGTTGTAAACAGGAGTATGATTAAAAAATATCTCAAATGGGCTCGGTTTATCTTGTATAACGGTATTTTTGTGCAAAAATTACGATAATAGCCCATCTATGAAAGAGTATAATAAAGAAAGTGAAGAAGAAAATAATCTTCCGGAGGTAGAATTAAGGTTAAACAAGTACATAGCGAATGCTGGAATCAGCAGTAGACGCGGAGCAGATATTATCATAGCAGAGGGCAGAGTCACCGTAAACGGCAAGCTAGTTAAAGAGCTGGGAATCAAGGTAAAGTCTACAGATAAAATATTGGTAGACAGTAAGTTAATATCGGCGGAGGAGAAGAAATATGTACTAGTGAACAAGCCTAGAAACGTGATATGTACAAATAGTGACGAGAAGGGAAGAAGAGCTATAACAGACCTACTTCCTCCTAATCTTCAGCACCTATATCCAGTGGGTAGGTTAGACAGAAACACTACAGGTATAATTTTACTTACTAATGACGGGGAACTCACACAAAACCTTCTTCATCCTACTAAAAAGGTAAAAAAGGTATATAAAGCCAAAGTGGAAAAGCAACTTACTCAGCAAGAACTAGACCAGATGGTGACCGGAGTAGAGCTAGAAGACGGTGCAAGTAAGTTTGATAAAATCGTAGAATTAAGAGAGGACGAGTTTTTTAGGTATGGGATAGAAATACACAGCGGTAAGAATAGAGTTATAAGAAGGATGTTTGATGCAATAGGCAGCCCTATAATCAAGTTAGATAGAGTAATGTTTCATACCTTTGATAAAAAAGGAATACCGATGGGAATGCATAGAGAGCTTACCGTAAAGGAGCTTAAGAATTTAGGGGTATATTTACGAACCACAAAATAAAAAAAGAAAATGAAGAAGTTAGGTTTAGCGTTAATAGTAATCCTTTGCGTACAGGCGTGTAAAGAGTCCTTACCCCCTATAGATTTCACTGTGCCGGTAATGAGACTCATAGACTCGTCCTCAGTCATTGCCGAGGGGAATATTCCGGTAGCTGAAAAAAGAGGTGTCCTAATAGAAGACCTTACTGGTGTGAGATGTGTCGCTTGTCCAAATGCAGCAGTCGCGGCTACAGCTATTAAAAATAACGATAAAGATAGTGTCGTAGTAGTTGTAGGATTATATACTACCGGTCCACGCTCACTAGCTACTCCTGTTGATGAAGATACTGATGAAGATTTAAGAACGGAAGTAGCTCAATTAATTGGAACGAATATTTTCGGGTTTAGTAATATTTTACCTGGAGGAGGAGTAAATAGAAGTCCTCAGTCTGAAGGCGAACCTATAAACGTAGGTTTTTCTCAATGGCAAAGCTTGGCCAACACTTTTGCTGGCAAAAAGTCTATAGTGAACATGACTTTGGATAAGGAAGAAGTAAATGATAGCACCGTAGATGTTTTTAGCACTTTTGAATTTACATCTAAGCCAGAAGCCCAGCCTTTTGTTTCAGTATTTTTACTTGAGAATGATATACCAGTAGCTCAGAAGAGGCTTAGCGGCACGGACTATGAATATATTCATGAGCACGTTCTAAGAAAAGCGTATACTCCTTATAATGGTGCTTTGTTATTCGGAACGGATGATATAGAAGTGGTAAGAGGAAGTAGAATTAAATGGGCCTGGAATATAACTGTTCCAAGCTATGTGAATAGAGAAAAGGCAAGCCTAGTATTTGTTATTAATTATAATGACGGAGACAATAAGCAGGTAATTCAGTGCAAAGAAGTGAAACTAAAAAAATAAGCTCTGAAAATTTAAGGCTTATTGATGGCTTCACCACTTCACTGATGCTAGACAGGTCTCTGAGCACAAATACCATAAAAGCGTACGAAGCGGATATTTATAAACTCCACTCTTTTTTAGAAGGTCGCTTGTTGTCTGCGGTAAAGTCAGAGGAAGTGACTTCGTTCTTATCCTATGTGATAGAGTTGGGATTAAACCCCAGATCTATGGCCAGAATTATCTCAGGACTAAAAACGTTTTACAAGCACCTTGTTATTCACGAAATAGTCTCTAATAACCCACTTCAAAATATTAAAACACCTAAGCTTCCCAAGACACTTCCCGAAGTACTTTCTCATGAAGAAGTCACTGTTATGATGGAGCAGATAGACTTCTCTAAATTGGCGGGAGAGAGAGATAAAACGGTAATTATGCTTTTATACGGAAGCGGACTTCGAGTATCAGAACTGGTTACTCTTACTATCAGTAATTTGTATTTAGACGAAGGCTTTATAAAAGTTACCGGAAAAGGAGGCAAAGAGAGACTCGTTCCTATAGGAGGTAAAACCATACGGCAAGTGAAGTACTACTTAACCTATTATCGTGATGAAGTACAAAACGAGAGAAGCATGAATGTGCTGATACTTAATCAAAGGGGGAGTTCTCTCAGTAGAGTATCAATTTTTAATTTAGTGAAATTGCTAGCCGCTAAAGCGGGAATAGAAAAGAGTATAAGTCCACACACTTTAAGACACAGTTTTGCCACTGTGCTTATAGAGGCTGGAGCAGATTTACGTGCAGTGCAGCAGATGCTTGGCCATGAGAGCATTACTACCACAGAGATTTATACGCATATGGATAAGGCGTATCTGAAAACAGTAATAGAACAATACCATCCTAGATCGTAAAAACGAAATGATAATATATAACGTCACAGTAAGCATTAACCCAGAGCTAGAAAATGAGATATTAGCTTGGCTCAAAGAAGAGCACATTCCGGAGGTCATGAACACAGGTCTGTTTGTGTCTTACGCTATGTTCAAAGTGGTGGAAAGTCACGTAGACCGTCTACACAATTCGTACGCTATTCAGTATACACTTTCTTCTTGGGCCGATTTTGACTTGTACACAGAAAAGCATGCAGATACATTAAGACAGAAGACAACAGAAAAGTACGGTGAAAATATATTAGCCTTTCGTACTTTTTTGGAAAAAATGTAGTAGAGTCTCCGTACCCCGGCATACCAAAACCAGGTAAATAACGGATACCGGCAGCATAAAACGTGCAGCACCTACTGGTCCAGCTATCGCTACAAAGTAGGCGGTGACAATTAGCACAAAACTGAGTTGCTTCAGTTTTACAATAGAAAAAGCGGCTAAAAATAACTTAACAATAGCCAGCATAAACAAAAAGGTAAAGAGCACAAATAGGACTGGTCTTTTGGCTAAGCTTGCCTTAACTTCTCCCCATTTTTGAGCATAAATAAGCTCTGTAAGGCTTCCGTCAGAAGTGGGTTCATCGAAATAAGTGTAAAGTTCAAACCTCCCGGGATCTAAAAGCATTTTAAGACTACCTGCTATGTGCACAGTTATATAAGAGGTTATGTTTTCGAATATAGTGCTGGCAGCTAAAGTGTTTACTCCTGATTTGTAGTTAGCGTATTCGGCAGCAGTTTGGGGTATAGAAAACTCTGGACGGGAGACATATGCCTGAGCAGAATCATACCCGTACCCTTTAGCAATAGTCAGTTTAGCATTGTACTGCCCTAGGTTTATAGTGGAAATAGAGCTGTATTCGTATTGGCCAGTATTTGTATAATTAATACCCGAACCCACTAGAAACACGACCAACGGAAACAAAAGAGCGATGGAGCTCTTGCCCTTGTGAAACCTAAAGTAAAGGTATACCAATGGCGAGAATAGAATCGTGGGTAGAAGAACGGGTTTAAGTAGCAAACCTAATCCCCACAAGAGACCAATGGAAATAAGCTTTGAATGTAGCGTGTTTTTAGAATCGTAAAACACCAGTACTGAAGTGCTTATTACGGTACAAAGCATCAAGTCTGAAAGAGGAAATGTAGCGTGTAGTAAAAGGGGAAGGTGAATAACAAACAATAGCGCAAATAGAATATATCCTCTTTTTTTAGTCCCAAAAGACGATAATAATTGAATTCCCAAAAAAAAATTTAACAATACTAGGCCCATACTAGAAAGCAGAGCTATGGTAGTGCTTACATTTTGAAATACAAGGTACATTGGGTATCCTAAAGTCCGCTTGCTGTATAGCCGATAGTCTATTGTCCGGTCCAACTCACCAGCGTATAACGTGTTGTGCTCTAATAGATTATTGGCAGCAGCATAGTATTCTTCACCGTCATTTATTACAGGTTTATCTGTAAAAAAGTAATAGATGCCAACCAGAAGGAGAGCCCCAAGAGTAATTACGAAATGCTTTTGAAAATCTGCCATGACTCTTACAAATTTGAACCTTTTTATTCATTCTTCATAGCTCTGATGTACTATACTTGAGACTATATCCCTACTTTCGCGTAAGTTTCTAAAATATAAAAACACACAAAAATGAAAAAAATTTACACATTATTATCTTTAATAGTATTCAGCTTTGCGGCAAATGCTCAGTGCACCGAAATATTCTTTAGTGAATATTCGGAGGGCTCTTCCAATAACAAGTATATGGAGATTTATAACCCGACAAATGCTGCGGTTGATTTGTCAGCATATTCTATACATCAAATAGGTAACGGGGGTTCATACACAAACGATTTTCAACTATATGGTACTTTAGCCTCCAATGCGGTTTTTG
>CAWVTM010000037.1:0-14708 GCA_963933305.1 uncultured bacterium | reverse complement strand
TAAGACTCCATTTTGATTCTTGCTGAGCAAAAAGAAAATCTACGACCATCTGAATACCAAACGAATCTATATGAGAAGAAGGCCGTGTAGAACGCAGTGGTCTGGCCTCTGTATGTATTCCCGAGATACCAATTAGTCTGCCGGGTGAAGAATAAGAACCTCCACAATCATCCTGACACTGCGTAAAAACAAAAGCAATAAAAAATAGAGTAACGATAAGTCCTATACGTTTCATTCATCAAATATACAGAATACCGCAACAATCATGAAGTCATATAATGATTACTAAAACGTAACCCTATAAATCCCAATAGGCAATAGCCCCGTCTGATATGTGGTGCGGATCTCATTAGTAGCAGCGTCATACGTCTGCTGAAAGATGTTGTCTCTATTGGTCACATTCTGTATATCCACTCCCCACTCTTGTGTTATTTTCTTAGTCTGTACCTTATACGCCACTCGGAAATCTAATCTGATATAGTCATCGTACTGACTAGCAAACACCTGTGTATTGTCTCGGATAGTTTCGCCCTTTGATTGACTCGCTCTTTCATTGATGGGTGTAAACCTACGCCCACCGTTTACCATAAACTTGATATCTGTAGTCAGACTACCCTTCTTGGTTTTCCCTTTTTTATTCGCTTTTTCTCTGAAGTAGAATTCTTTTCCCCCCAGCAGATTTACTGCATAGCGTGAGTCAAAAGCCGTAGGATGCTCATCACCCAGTAAGTCAGTATAAAATGAGCGATAAAGCGATACCGTATTCAGGAAGTAAAACCCTTTGGTGAGAAAATGCTCTAGAGTCACTTCTACTCCGTAATTCCTTCCCGTACCTTCATTTACCATACTATCTGTAAAGCGTATCCCGAAGTCTGTTCCTTGATTTAGCAATGAATAAAACGTATCATTCCGACCATCTATGGGCACATCAAATAACTGCTGATAGTATCCTTCTACTTTTAATCGTAGATTTTTACCCAAGCGAATGTCATTCCCAATCACAAAATGATGACTCTTAGTAAAGCCTAAATCTTGATTAATCTTACGCTTATTACCTGCTAAGTCTGTCTTCTCCTCAAAGTAAATACGAAATGGAGATAACTGACTGTGTAGTCCGTATCCACCACTCAACGTATAGTTTTTAGTCACTTTATAGCTTATGCCTGCTCGTGGCTCTATCGAGCTAGCCCCGTTATAAGTAAAATAAGCATAGTTTAGTCCTAGTGTAGTACTCAGTCTAGAGGTCAGACGGATGGCATCACTAGCATACACTTGTACCAGTCCTGTAGTGCCACTAAAATTGGTAGGTTCTATCCAACCTATGGCTTGATTTGCCCCAAAATCTTGTCCTACGTTATAGAAACTATCTCTCAAATTAAAGAAATACTGATAGTACCTGAAGCCTCCTTTCAGTGTATTCCGTGAGCTAAACTTATGCTGTACAAATGCATTCAAACTTACTTTTCCTTGCACACTTTTATCACGATATTTTCCAGCATAATCTACTACACTTTTATTGGTAGCAAAAGCAAACGTATCAAGTAAGGTGCTGGTTTGCAGAGCATCTACAGCTACTACTGCTCTAGCAAAGGTATTTGTGCCTAGTTTCTGAAACCTACTCACTCCCA
Organism: uncultured bacterium; assembly: GCA_963933305.1. GTDB lineage: Bacteria > Bacteroidota > Bacteroidia > NS11-12g > UBA9320 > UBA9320. The sequence continues at coordinate 13,080 of CAWVTM010000037.1, read as the reverse complement.
GTACTCCTGTATTCGTTTTATACGTAAGGTCCTCTAGTCCAGCTCTGAAGAGATTTTCTCCAGCCTCATTGCTCTGAAAAAGTTCTACACTACTCATTCCTCCTACACCAAATAGTTTAGTACTCCCTTTCTTGTCTGGAAAATGAAGGTTAAAACTCAAGTCTTGATACTTAGGTATAGCGGTACCTGTACCAAATTCCAATCCGAGCAACGAGAAAAGACCTAGAGCTGAAAAGCGATAGTTTACTAGAAACGACGCTTTACTTCCTTCTTTCAGTGGACCTTCTGCCATCACCTCTAGCCCAGCAAACCCTACCTGCCCTAAAAACTCGTACTTCTCATCGTTTCCTTTTCGCATCCCCAGATCAAAAACAGCCGCTGTGGCATTTCCATATTCTGCAGGGAACGCACCACTCAAGAAGTCTGAGTTTTGCAATACGTTATTATTGAGCATGCTAATGGGTCCGCCAGTAGTGCCAGCAGCACTGAAGTGATTGGGATTTGGGATATCTACGCCCTCTAGTCTGTAGAGCACACCCATAGGCGAGTTACCACGGACTACTATATCATTTCTACTGTCATCGGCTCCTTGCACACCTGCGAAATTTTGAGCCATACGGGCTATATCTCCTCGGCTACCTGCATATCGTTGGCTTTCCTCTATGCTAAAGGTACGTCCACTCACACTCACCATTTGATTGATAGTTTTGGCCTTATCCTTCTGTGCTCGTACGAGTATGGTAGCAGAAGTAGTTATCTTTTCCAGCATCTCTATGTAGAGCACTATCTCCTTACTACTGGTCACCTCCAGCTGACTTACACTAGCACTTTCGTAGCCTAGATAGGAGAAGCTAAGAGTATAGCGTCCCACTGGCTTACCTTCCAGTCTAAACTGGCCTTTGGCGTCTGTGATCGCTCCACTCTTACTACTGTCCACATATGCTTCTACGAGTACTCCTACTAGAGGCTCTTGTGTATTTTGATCTACTACAGTACCTCGTATGGTTTGTGTAAGGTTCTGAGCGGCAAGTAGATTAGTTATAATTATGCTACAGACTAAGTATATATATCTCATTGTATTGATGATACAATACGAGAAGTCGCTCCAATGTTTGCGGCAGTGAACATTTTAGCTTTCGCTTTTGACGATTCCAGTTTGCTTTTATCGGAGCAGAGGTCTTGCATAATATCTATCCATTCGCTATCTTTTACTATAGAGTAAGCAAAACCTGCTTCTACAAACTCATTAGCTTCTGGGAATTTAGAAACGTGTGGACCGAAGGATAAATGACATCCCCACACTGCAGGTTCTAATATATTATGCAAAGCACCACTAAAACCTCCCCCTATTAAAGCTAAATCAGCATACTGATACATGGAAGATAACATCCCCATAGTATCCAGTATCAGCAATTGGTCTGTTACTGAAAATTTATTGTCAGTATACCTTTTTGGTTTGAAATCGCGAAATACTTCTAGAATTTTATCTGTTCTGCTAAGGTCATGAGGAGCTATAATGACTGCTAGGTTCTGCGGTGCTACTTTCAAGAGTATCTTCACCAGATCTTCCTCTTCTTCCCATGAAGAGCCAAGTATCAGTAGGTTTCTGCTTCCTTTATAAGCCGATATGACCTCGAAGGGTTTAGCACTTTGTGTGATAGCAGTCACTCTATCATAGCGTGTATCTCCCGTATAGATTACATTCTTTATTCCTTTTGCTATTAGCAGTTTGCTACTTTTTTCGTCCGATGTAAAGATTCCTTGAAATTTTTTTAGCAGAGACAGGTAGGGCGTACCGTACCACTTGAAGAAAAAATGATTTTTCTGAAATCTACCATTCACCAAGTAGAACTCTGTACCTTGTTTTTGGCCTTCGTAGATGAAGTTGTACCAGAAGTCATATCGAATAAATAGCGCTTTTTGCGGAGCATACTCTTTATAAAACCGCTTTACTCTGCCGTAAGTATCTATTGGCAAGTACATTACTCTATCTGCATAATCTCCTTTGACTGCCTCACCATAACCGCTAGGACTAAATATCGTAATTAGGATATCTTCTTTTTGATGAGTTTCTAATAATTTTTCTATCAATGGCAAAGCCATTTCATATTCCCCAAGAGAAGCCGCATGAACCCAGTACTTTACCTGACCTTGCTTGACAGGAATAGCACGATCTCTTAAGCGAAAAAAAATCGCAATTTTACTTGAAAGTATGGATACAAACGGAACAAAAAGTGAGAGGATCCAATTGTTATATATGTAAAGAAATCTAAACAATTAGCTAGTCTATAAAGAACTCTTCATCTTCCTTGGCCTTGGTATAAACTGGCACTATTACTCCTATTTTGAGTGCGGTAGTAGTATCTAAACGTTTTCCTAGGGCAGATTTATTGGCATTGAAATCCCACGTTCTTCTTCCCTCTGTGAAACCTTGATTAAACTCTATTCCCACTCTAAAATGATACCTATTTTTATCTACGAGGTATTGATATCCTACAAACTGCTTAGTAGCAAACCCGTATGTCAGCTGGTCATACCCTTTCTCATACTCTCCATTTAATTGAGGTATAGTGACCTCTGAGGCTATAATATCTATTCGATGTTGCATAAATCCAGCTCCTCCAGAAAGAAGTATTCCAGAGTTTGGCTCATCACGAGGTAAGTTAATAAGGTAGCCCACATTAGCAGTCACATAGTTACCTTTCAGGTGTAAGTTAATCACAGAATAGTCTCCATTTTTATCTATAATGAATCCGCTAGGTCCTGCTATTTGGTTAAATATACCGTTATCTTTTACACTTCTACCAAAAAACCAGTCGTAGTCTAACCCAAAGCTCAGCCCACTACTCATTTTATAATCTATCCCTAGTCCTATACTCGAAAAATCTGTAAACCTTTTTTTTAAGTCCCCACCAGGTATGTGATATGCATAGTGTGGTATAAATAAAAAACCCTGAGTAGTCTTCATCTCAGATTGACTCTGGGCCAAAAAAGAAAAACCCAATAAGAGTACAATTAACCATCTGCTCATACCCGCAAAGTAAATTGAATATAACTAAATACCCCTTCTTGTTTTAGGTATGGAACCTTTCAAATTAGCAAAAAGAATAAGTAGAAAGAAATCATTGAATATCTTTGCCGGACAACGAGTACATTAAATAACATGAAAATAGCCGTAGTAGGGACTGGATACGTAGGATTGGTGACAGGAACTTGCCTTGCAGAAGTAGGTACAGATGTCACTTGTATAGATATTGACGCAAAAAAAATAGAAGACTTAAAAAAGGGTGTAATGCCTATTTATGAGCCCGGGTTAGAGCCTATGGTGGTGAAAAACCACAAAAAAGGTAAATTACATTTTAGTACAGATCTGGCCGAAAGCTTGAAAGGAGCTGACGTAGCATTCATAGCGGTAGGCACTCCTCCAGGAGAAGACGGAAGTGCAGACTTACAATATGTATTAAAAGTAGCCAGTCAGATAGGAGCTAATATGACCAGTTACGGTGTGGTGGTGACTAAAAGCACCGTACCAGTGGGTACTGCGGAAAAAGTGCGTGCCGCTGTACAATCTGAACTTGACAAAAGGGGCGTAGCTATAATATTTGATATTGCTAGCAATCCAGAGTTTCTAAAAGAAGGGGCAGCCATAGACGATTTCATGAAGCCAGACCGCATAGTGGTAGGTGTAGACAGTCAGAAAGCTGAGGATACTATCAGTAAACTATATAAACCCTTCATTATGAATGGACATCCACTCATTTTTATGGATATACCAAGTGCAGAGATGACTAAGTACGCAGCTAATGCCATGCTCGCTACTCGTATCAGTTTTATGAATGATATAGCAAACCTCTGCGAGATAATGGGTGCTGATGTAAATGCAGTAAGAAACGGGATAGGAAGCGACCCTCGCATAGGGAGTAGATTTATCTATGCAGGAATAGGGTACGGTGGCAGCTGTTTTCCTAAAGATGTGAAAGCTCTAATAAAGACTGCTAGAGATAACGACTATACCATGCGTATCCTTGAAGCAGTAGAGGAAGTAAATGATGCCCAAAAATCTGTACTCTTCAATAAACTAACAGCACGAATAGGAACGGATCTTACAGGACGCACATTTGCTATGTGGGGACTATCCTTTAAGCCAAATACAGATGACATGCGTGAAGCTCCATCACTAGTACTTATAGAAAAAATAAAACAAGCTGGGGGGAAAGTAGTAGCCTACGATCCAGTAGCTATGGAAGAAACCAAGCATATGATAGGTGACGCCATATCTTATGTAAGTGATCCATATGAGGCACTCAATGATGCAGATGCTCTCCTACTAGTCACCGAATGGTCAGAATTTAAATTACCAGACTGGAACGTCATAAGTACTAAACTGAAAAGTAAGGTAGTATTTGACGGAAGAAATATTTACGATAAAAAAGAACTACGAGGTTTAGGGTACGACTACTATTGTATAGGGTCAAAATAATTTACTAATGAAACGAATATTAATAACAGGCGGAGCAGGGTTTTTGGGTTCTCATCTTTGTGACAGGTTCATAAAAGAGGGATATAAGGTCATAGCGATGGATAATCTAATCACTGGCTCTATGAGTAACATAGATCACCTGATGCGATTGGAGCATTTTGAGTTTTACCACCACGATGTCTCTAAATTTATACATATTTCTGGGGAGCTTGACTACATCTTGCACTTTGCTTCTCCAGCTAGCCCTATAGACTACCTCAAGATTCCTATACCTACGTTAAAAGTAGGTAGTTTGGGAACTCACAATTGCCTTGGCTTGGCTCTAGCTAAAGGGGCTCGTATGCTCATAGCCAGTACTAGCGAAGTCTATGGAGACCCTTTAGTACATCCACAAACTGAGGATTATTGGGGAAATGTAAACCCAATAGGGCCACGCGGTGTGTATGACGAAGCCAAACGCTTCCAAGAAGCCATGACCATGGCCTACCATACCTATCACGGTGTTGAGACTAGAATAATCCGTATTTTCAATACGTACGGACCACGTATGAGACTGAACGACGGCAGAGCCTTACCAGCATTTATAGGACAAGCTCTTAGAGGTGAAGATATTACTGTCTTCGGAGATGGTAGCCAAACTAGAAGTTTCTGCTATGTAGATGACCTCGTAGAGGGAATCTATAAGTTACTTCATAGCGACTATGCTCAGCCAGTGAATATTGGTAATCCAGACGAGATTAGCATACTTGAATTTGCTAATGAAATAATAGAACTGACAGGTACCGACCAAAAAGTAGTCTTAAAAGAACTTCCAATGGATGATCCTAAACAGCGTAAACCAGACATTACTAGAGCGAAAAAAATACTTAACTGGGAACCGAAGGTAACTCGTTCTGAAGGACTAAAAATTACTTACGAGTATTTTAGAAATCTACCTGAGGGTGATTTATATAAATATGCTCATCCCCGTGAATTTTAGATACAATGGATTACTTCGCACACGAAACTGCAGTAATAGATGAAGGCTGCACCATAGGAGCAGGAACCAAAATATGGCACTTCAGCCATATTATGCCTAAGTGCACTCTGGGTGAAAACTGTAACATCGGCCAGAATGTGGTTATAAGTCCTGATGTGATCCTAGGTGCTAATGTGAAAGTACAAAATAATGTGAGTATCTATACGGGTGTGATATGTGAAGACGATGTCTTTTTAGGCCCAAGTATGGTATTTACCAATATACTAAATCCACGAAGTGCCGTAGTACGAAAATCAGAATATCTGAGAACTACCGTAAGAAAAGGTGCTAGCATAGGAGCTAATGCAACTATAGTCTGTGGCAATGACCTCGGAGAATACTGCTTTATTGGGGCAGGAACTGTAATTACTAAAGAAGTATTACCCTATTCACTTATGGTAGGGAATCCAGGTAAACATATCGGCTGGATGAGTAAATACGGGCATAGGCTTACCTTTAACGTGTCTGCGGAAGCTATTTGCCCTGAGGGAAAAGAGCGTTATAAACTGGAAAATAATCAGGTAATTTGCCTTGATTAAAAATAAATAAAAAAAGAATTTGCAGAACAGGAACTGCGCATATATTTGCAGTCCTCTAAAAAAGGTAGTCAATTATGTTTTGACTTAATAAAGTATTGGTCCGGTAGTTCAGTTGGTTAGAATACCTGCCTGTCACGCAGGGGGTCGCGGGTTCGAGTCCCGTCCGGACCGCCAATATTTACACAGAAGTCTCGCTTAACGGCGGGACTTTTTTTATTGTAAAAAAAGTCAATTACTAAACTATATCCTCCCACTCCTCAATTCCACTCAAAAAATAAGGGCTACTGCGTTATACTCCTAAAACCTTAATTTTGTACACTGATGATAAATCTTAGATTTTCTAGACTTCCACGCCACCGTAAGTTTAATTACTCGCCTGTATTTTATGACGAATCCAAGGAAGAATTGCATACTAGAGTAGATGATATCAAAAGAGAAATGGGCGAGCTGAAGCAGGACAGCAGCTCTGCAAAAGACAATATCCGCAGAGCATATAAAACCAAGCAAACCAACACACGATACGGCACTATCCCTGCTCAGAAGTACTATGGACTAAGATTACTCGCTATTATTGCTATTTTAAGCGTAATTTCTTACAATCTTTGGAATTCTAACATCCTAGAAATTATCTTCGGAGGCTTATCCAAATAAGCCTTTTTTAGATGTCAGGAATAATACAACTTTTACCAGAACGTACCGCTAACCAAATAGCCGCTGGAGAAGTAGTACAACGTCCAGCATCTGTTGTAAAAGAACTGCTGGAAAATGCAGTAGATGCTGGGTCTACCATAATAAAACTCTACATCAAAAATGGAGGTTGTACTCACATCCAAGTGGATGATAACGGCAAAGGTATGAATGTCTTTGATGCTCGGATGTGCTGGGAAAGGCATGCTACCTCTAAAATCACCAAGGCAGAAGATCTCTATAATCTAGATACACTCGGTTTTAGAGGGGAAGCATTAGCAAGTATAGCGTCTGTAAGTGAGGTAGAGATGAGGACTAAAAGTGCTAGTGAAAGTGTGGGAACTCGCATAGTAATAAATGCAGGGACGTTAGAGACTCAAGAAAATACTGCTGCGACTCAAGGAACATCTATCACCGTAAAAAATCTTTTTTACAATATACCTGCTCGTAAAAACTTCTTGAAAAGTATCTCCGTAGAGACTAAACATATTTTTGAGGAATACCAACGTATCGCATTAGCATATCCAGCTATCGGTTTTGAGTTTTATAATCAAGATAAGAACCTGAGTAAGCTAAAAAAAGGTGACCTCAAAACAAGGATAATAGAACTCTTCAACCTAAAAGAAGAAGAACTCATAGACGCTACTGAAGAAACAGAAATAGTAAACATCTCAGGCTACATAGGTTCTCCGAAGCTCACCAAACGTACGCGTGGAAATCAATACTTATTTGCCAACGGCAGATTTATAAAAGACCATTACCTGAATCACGCTATATCTTCAGGATACGGTGGACTGCTAGAAGACAAAAGCTATCCATTCTTCATCCTATTTCTAGAAGTAGACCCAGCTAAGATCGACGTAAACATACATCCTACTAAACACGAAGTGAAATTCGAAGACGGGAGACATGTCTACACACTTTTACAATCGGTAATCAAAAAAACACTGGGAGCACACTTTGTGATCCCTACCGATACGCAACTGCATAATGCTCTAGGATATAGTAACACTTCTGGCAATAACCCTTCTAGCTATGAGCCCACATCACCCAATATGCGGTTTAATCCCTTTGACAAAGCAAAAGAGCGGACCGCAACAGACTGGGAAAAACTAGACGATCTACTCAATACTCCTGTACGTCCTAGTACAAAACCACAACAAGAGATATGGGCTGCTCCAGAAACTGCATCCACCATAGAAATAGACGATATATTTCAAGTAGAAAATGCTTTTATCATAGCGAAAATAGCAGGAGAACTATCTGTAATAAATCAGCACAGAGCTCATGCACAGGTACTCTATGAGCGGTATCAGCTGAATCAACTTATAGCCTCACAGCAACTACTATTTCCACGGACTATAGAGCTGAGTAAAGCAGATTATGCATTATACTTAGACATACAAGATCAAATAAATGCCCTAGGTTTTGATACCAGTGAGTTTGGTAAAAATGCCATCATCATAAATGGACTACCGAGTGAACTCAGTAAAGTTGACGGTGCTAACGTAGTGATACAGATCTTAGACGATTTTAAAACTAATTATCAGGACCTTAAAATAAATAAAACAGACGCTATAAGACAAGCTACCGCGAAGAACGCTGCCATTAAGGCAGGCAAGACACTAAGTATGATAGAAATGAAGAGCTTAGTGAGCGATTTACTCCACTGTAAGCAGTATACTGTAGATAGTGCAGGAAAATCTATCATCATAAAACTATCAAAAAGCAGTTTGGAACGTTTTTTTCATTAATAGAGTAAATGCAGTTTAGAAGCAACCAGTTTAACATCCCAGAAGTCACCAAAAACATTATAATCATTAATGTATTACTTTATGTAGCGACCTACTTCTTTGGCTACGAGCGTTTTCTGACAGAGAAACTCTCTTTATTTCACTTCTCTAGCCCAAAGTTTTATGGATGGCAAGTGATCACGCACATGTTTATGCACGGAAGTTTAATGCATATTCTCTTCAATATGTTTGGAGTATGGATGTTTGGAGCCAAGCTAGAACAGATGTGGGGAGCTAAACGATATATAAATTTTTACCTGATCACCGGAATAGGTGCTGCTATTTTGCACACCGCTGTGATGAGTTACTACGGATCTCAAGGAGCGTACATAGCTAACAGTTCTGTGCTAGGAGCTTCTGGGGCTTTGTTCGGTATACTCGTAGCATTTGCTATGTATTGGCCTAATACTGAGCTTTACATCATGTTTATCCCTATGCCTATAAAAGCTAAGTACCTAGTGGGTGCTTATGCTGCTTATGAATTATTTGCTGGGCTGAGCGGTGTACAGGAAGGCGTAGCACACTTTGCTCACTTAGGAGGCGCACTATTTGGCTTCTTGCTTGTTAAGTATTGGAATAAAAACAATAGAAATACGTTATACTAAACGCTGATGACTGCTTGGGAAAAAATAACATACGAGTACAATAAAGGGGGCTCTGCCATTCGCCAGATTATAATGGTGAATCTAGGAGTATTTGTGTTCACCATATTTGTAGGTATCGTCGCTAAATTATCAGGATTTAAGCCTGAGGAACTACTACAATATTTTTATATACCAAGTAATCTCGGAGTTCTGCTTATCAGACCTTGGAGTATTGTTACCAATATTTTCTTTCACAGTGGCTTTTGGCACATACTCGGAAATATGGTATTGCTCTACTTCATTGGTCGAATATTAGAAGATTTCATGGAATCCAAACAAGTATGGAAAATTTTTCTGTACGGTGGCTTAGCAGGTGCGGCACTTTTTGTGATTAGCTATAATCTCTTTCCCATATTCGATGAAGTAAAGCAATATAAAAAGCTACTCGGAGCTTCTGGCGGTGTCACTGCCATACTCGTAGCCACGGGGCTATACCTTCCTCGCTACCAGATTCGTCCATTTGGGTTGTTTAATATAGAGATGAGATGGGTCGCCCTACTTTTTGTATTTCGCGACTTATACCTGTTTCCTGTAAGTGACAATACAGGTGGGCTCTTTGCTCATATAGGCGGTGCTATTTTTGGAATGCTATTTATTCTGGACTTGCAAGGGAAAATAGAATTCCCTAAATTTACTTTTGATAGCATAAAAACTAAAAAAATGAAAGCCGTAGTGGACGAACGCAAAATACAAGACGAAAGGACATTTAAAAAGTACCAACCCAATCAAGATGAGATAGACGCCATACTGGATAAAATCTCACAAAGTGGCTACGATAGCTTGTCCAAAGCTGAAAAGGACGTTCTCTTTAAAGCTGGTGAGTGAAAAAGCTTTTTAGTAAAATAGCTGATCTTGTAAATGCACTGGCCATCGCTGCTTTACTCATATCCTATCTTGCTCCATTTATAGATCCTGCCGACTTCTGGCCCGTTTCATTTTTTGGCTTGTTATACAAGCCCCTACTACTTTTAAATTTGACCTTACTTCTGCTATGGATAGCACTTAGAAAAAAGAGGTGGATATACAATGCTTTTTTTATACTCATTGGATTTCAGTTTATAGCAAGGAGCATACAATTTAACAAAAGCACATACTCTACTAATGATATCAGAGTATGTACCTTTAATACCAATGTACAGATGGTATATGAAGACGGGAATACCTCAAAAGAAATAGCCGAATACCTCACTGCAAAACAGTATGATGTAGCTATCCTCATAGAATGGCTCGATAAAAAAGGAGATATAAACTCCAAGGCATACCCGCATCAACAGTTTGTCAGACTAGAGTCTAGACAAAACAGATACGACTACGGACTAAAGCTAGTATCCAAGCATAAGATCATAAACTGGGAACGAATTAAATATGATCATTTCACCAACAACATGGCTGCATACTTTGATATAGACGTAGATGGTACCGTTATTCGTTTTATCGCCACTCATCTACAATCTAATGGAGTATCATCTCAAGACTACCATACGCTGGTAAATGTAGAAGTAGTAGACGAGTATAAAAACTATGCTCTTACCTTTGCAAAGAGACTACGAAATCTAATCATACGCAGGAGTAATCAAACCAAGACAATACTAGAAACTATAGACGATAGTCCGTATCCAGTAATAATATTAGGAGATTTCAACGATACTCCACAGAGCTTCACCTATCAGACACTAAAAAAAGGACGAAAAGATGCGTTTGTAGAAAAAGGAAATGGGTGGGGAGCTACCTATCTAAAGCCTTTTCCCATAGTGCGTATAGACTATATACTGCACGATGAGGAACTCGCGTGTACCAGTTATGAATGCATCTCCACTATCAAAAGTGATCACGCTCTGATAGAAGCTAGTTTCAAATTACCTTAAGCAATAAAAATGGAATTCATAGACGAAACCCTCGCTCAATATGCAGAGACACATAGCTCCGCTGAACCAGAACTTCTGGCTGAGCTAAATAGAGATACGTATGCTCACGTACTAATACCGCGTATGCTAAGTGGCCACCTGCAGGGCCGTGTGCTTAGTATGTTTAGCAAAATGGTGCGTCCTAAGGCTATATTAGAGATAGGCACCTACACAGGATATGCTGCACTCTGTATGGCAGAGGGCCTAGCACCAGACGGTGTACTGCATACTATAGACATCAATGAAGAACTAGAAACTAGAATTAACACCTTTGTAAAACAATCTCCATATGCAGACCAAATCCAACTGCACATGGGAAACGCTCTAGATATAATACCAACACTTAATGAGTCTTTTGATTTGGTATTTATAGATGCAGATAAATCTAACTACAGTGCATACTTTGATTTACTCATAGATAAACTCCCTAGTGGGGCTATCATCATAGCAGATAATGTGCTGTGGAGTGGCAAGATACTGGATCAAGCAGAAATAGCAAAAGACGGAGATACGCGAGCACTAGACGGGTTTAATAAAAAAGTGACCCAAGATATTAGAGTAGAAAACGTACTAATGCCTGTGAGAGATGGACTGATGGTGATACGAAAGAAGTAATGCTAGCACGACTGAAGAAGTATATCGTTAATAGAGTACTAAGTAAGCTTAACGCACACACCTGGTCTCACTATTATAGGCAAGGAGAAGATACTAATACGCTAGAAACACATTACCCTGAGATATCTACTTCCCATCCCACTGATCTTTGTCAAATAATGAATAATTGTGGCAGTGATAAAGGTAGGGGTTGGCACAATTATACGCGAGTATATCACGCCATTTTTAAAGATAAACAGGTGAAAAACATCTTCGAGCTAGGCATAGGTACTACTGATGAAAACCTGACAAGTAATATGGGTCCAGAGGGAATACCCATGGCTTCACATAGGGGGTGGAGAAACTATTTTGAAGGAGCCAATATCTACGCAGCAGATATAGATGCTAGTGTAGTAAAAAACGAAGAAAGGATATATGCATACCAATGTGACCAAACAAATACTGGTAGTATAGAGGCTCTGTGGTCACAACCTACTATTCCAAAAACATTTGATATTATTATAGACGATGGTCTTCACGAGTTTGCGGCAAATACACACTTCTTTGAGCATAGCATACACAAGCTAAAAGCTGGTGGAATTTATGTGATAGAAGACATAAAATCAATAGCTCTTGGCTCTTGGGAGCAAAAGATAACCACTGAATATACTGAGCACTACCCTGACTTGATTTTTCGTATTTGTAGCATACCAAACCTTGCGAATGCTTTGGATAATAACTTGCTGATCATATATAATTCTAATTAAACTATAAACTGTCGTATAAATAGATTGAATTCTTTTACATCTATTTCGTGCATACAAAAGCAACGGGTCTGCTTCTGGCACTAAATCTTAACCAATACCAATTTAGATTTTAAATGTCGTAAAAATAGATTGAATTATTTTTAGGTTTATAGCGGCAAAAAAACGGTTGCATAGCCTTCCGCGTGTCGCCATAGCTTTAGCGGAGGCACAAACTACGGAATTATTTTTAAACAAATAGAAACTTGACAAGAAACAATTTTATATGCGGCGGTTGAAATCTATAATGGTATACATCTATCTGTCGATGGCTACTTGAGTTTATGCCTCAAACTGACCGAAAATAGTCATGTTTTTCGATACATCAATTTACCATTTATTTGGTAGAACTACCTTATCTTTATAACCCTACTCCTACTAATCCCGAAAATACCTAACCCGCCTTCCACATTATTAGGTAGTGGAATGGGTTCTGCAAATGGATTATTAGGCTCATAATTTTCAAGTGCCTTACCATACGTATAATATTCTTCTGAGATCCGGCTTAGTCTAACATACAAATGAGATGAGTTTCCATTCTTGTCATCCCACTCGTAAAAAGCAGTTTTGACCTTTAGCTCTTGATCTAGGGCATCCTCATTTGTATGATATTCATTC
>CAWVTM010000036.1:0-14852 GCA_963933305.1 uncultured bacterium | reverse complement strand
TTGCATAGCCTTCCGCGTGTCGCCATAGCTTTAGCGGAGGCACAAGCTATGGTATCATTTTTTAACAAATAGAAATCGAGTAAAAAACGATTTATATGCGGCAATTGAAAGCTATCTTGGTATAAGGCATACGTGAAGATCCAGCCACTGCGAGTAGATTTATGAACGGTAGAGAAATACAAGTAGCATATAAGCAGTTTAGAAAGGCACTTTTCTTTAATCTATCACATATCTAGCGGTAGTAATATACCGTCATGATAACTATGAAAGCAATGCTACAAGGTCAACACTTTTTATACGAGGGCAAATAGAAATTTTAAAACCAATTTTTAATCAAAAAAAACTCATTTTTGAAGAATACACTTTTTTTGCCAGTATGTGTCCAATACATAGGTGATGCAAAAGGATTTTTTACCAATTTATATTCTCAAATACTCATAAATTATATGTCTTACGCGACACTAATATTACCTTATAGTTTTTTTTACTATAAGTTTATATATATTCGCAAATAACAAACCGAAAAATTTATGCAAAGACACTTACTTATTTTGACAGTACTCTGTATGGGAGTTCTATCATCCTCTGCACAAACTACCGTGAAAGGTACAGTGACAGACAGCCTTAATCAGCCAATATTTGGAGCAGCTGTAGTAGAAAAAGGAACTAAAAATGGAAGGATCACAGACGAAAATGGAGGATTTACTCTGAGTGTTGAAGATGTCAAAACAGCAGTACTGATCATAAGCTACTCTGGATACAGCGATAAAGTAGTTCCTATCAAAGGACGTAGTACTCTCAAAATAAATTTAAAGAGTAATACAGAAGGACTATCAGAAGTAATGGTAGTGGGATATGGTACCTCTACTAAAAAGGAATTTACCGGTGCCAGTTCTAATGTGATAGGAGAAGACTTAGAGAAATTGAACATACCGCGTATAGATCAGGCTCTTCAAGGGCAAGTAGCAGGTGTAACTATCAGTACTAATTCTGGATCTCCGGGAGGTGGTGCTGCTATACGTATTCGTGGACTATCCACTTTTGGAGATAATGATCCGCTGATACTCGTAGACGGAGTAGTATATGACAGTGAAGGACTTAACTCCTTAAACCCAAATGATATAGAAAGCGTAAACGTACTAAAAGATGCTACTGCGGGTATATATGGTGTGAGAGCAGCTAATGGAGTTATACTAATAGAAACTAAAAAAGGTAGAGCCAATAGTAAACCGAGCATAGAATTGAGTACTTACTTCGGTGTACAGCAAGCAGCCAAAAAACTGAGTTTACTAAACGCCACAGAATATGCAGTGCTCAAAAATGAAACTTTCGGTAATGGCGGCGACGCTCTTCCTTTCGGTAATACAAGCCTAGGGCAAGGTACAGACTGGCAAGATGCAGTTTTTCAAAATGCAAATATTCAGAACTACAATATAACTGTAAGTGGTGGTACTGAAAAGACTACTTACAGCATAGGAGGAAGTTATTTTAGCCAAGACGGTATAGTAGGTGGAGATAAATCTAATTTTACTAGAATGAATGCTCGTGTAAATTTAAACACAGAAATGAGCAAAAAGATGCGTCTTAGTAGTGTATTCCTTTATACAAACGAAGAACGTGATGCACTCCAAGAAAATGGGATAGGTTCAGTGTTATATAATACTATTAATGCGTTCCCAACTCAAGGTCTTGACTCTTATTTAGAAGAAGTAAGTGATATAATCAATCCATTAGCACAGATGGCTAATACGTACAATACCTCTTACGTAGACAAATTTGTAGGAAAAGAAGAGATAGCTTATGATATCACCAAAAACTTAACCTTTACAAATAGATTCAATTATAATTTCGCATTAGTAGATCAAAAAGTATTCTCTCCACTAGCCTATTATGGGCCAGGAAAAGCTCAGAACAGTGCTCAAGACGCAGCTCTTACACCTTTTATGGTAGAGATAGCACCTGGTACAGAAATAGAAAGAGGAGCAAGTGTGTACGAATCAAGAGCAACCTATAGTGATCTCAATTTTGAGAGTTATATAAATCACGAATATAAATTTAGACTTGTACATCGTATTAAAACTACTGCAGGTATTTCAGTCTTTAGCAGAACTGGACAAGGACTAGGGGGCACAGCCTACAACATACCAAACAACTCTATAGATTATGCAGATATCTCTGCTAATTTGGCTCCTGGAGGATTCTTAAATAATACAAATTCATTTCAGTTTCAAGAGCGTTTGTTATCTACTTTTTTGAGAGCGGAATATCGATACAGTACAAAATATAACGGCTCATTTATTATCCGTAGAGACGGATCTTCTAAATTTGGACCGAATAATAGACACGGTATATTCCCAACTGTTTCTGGAAGCTGGATGCTATCAGAAGAAGACTTTTATGGATTTGACCGTATCAAGTATCTAAAACTCAGAATGAGTTACGGAGTAAGTGGAAACGACCAAATACCAAACTTTGCTTACCGTGGACTATTAGACGGTGAAGGAGTATATGTGTTTGATGACATTATCACATCTGGAGCGGCTATCGGTAGAGCAGGAAACCCCGACCTCAGATGGGAAACTACACGTCAGTTTAATATCGGTACAGACTTTAAAGTGGGCAAAGGTTTTGACCTTACTGCTAACTATTTCATTAAAAATACGAGAGATTTACTCTTTCAGCCAGCTGTATCTGGTGTACTA
This sequence comes from uncultured bacterium, assembly GCA_963933305.1. Taxonomy (GTDB): domain Bacteria; phylum Bacteroidota; class Bacteroidia; order NS11-12g; family UBA9320; genus UBA9320. Next base: position 12,150 of record CAWVTM010000036.1, on the reverse strand, counting down.
GGTACCGCCGGTGCAGGTAGCCTCCCTCCTATTATTAATGCAGGAGACGTAAGTAATAAAGGAGTGGAATTAGAACTCCGTTACGCTTCAGACTTTACTAAAGAGTTTAGATGGGGTATGAGTTTAAACAGTACTTATCTCAAAAATGAAGTTCAAAAGACTCCAGACGGAGTAGATTTTTTACCCGGTGCTAGTTTTGGTGTAGGAGGCAATATTGCTACCAGGTTCGAAAAAGGTTATGCTATAGGATACTTCATAGGATATGAAACAGATGGGGTATTCCAAACACAAGAGGAAATAGATAACGCATCAGTAGTACAAGATGGAGCCAAGCCTGGAGATCTCAGATTTGTAGATCAAAATAAAGATGGTAAGATTAGCTTCAGTGATGATAGTGATCAGATAGAACTAGGATCAGCTATCCCAACATTTACTTTTGGGTATAATCTGAATGCAAGCTATAAAGGATTTGATGTATCAGCTAATCTATACAGTGCCATAGGCCAAGAAATAATTAGAAACTATGAGAGACAGCAACCTTTTGCTAACCAGCTAACATATAATATCGACAGATGGACAGGTGCAGGAAGTACTAACGAAAACCCGAGGCTCACTACTGATCTGAACAGAAACACAACATTCTCTGATTTTTATGTGGAAAATGGTTCATTTTTAAGGCTAAAAAATCTACAGTTAGGGTATACGTTACCTAAGGCGATGCTTGGTAAACTAAAAATCCAAAGCACTCGTATATATGTAGCAGCTAACAACCTAATTACCCTTACTAACTACCAAGGATTTGATCCAGATTTGGGATCATTTGGTGGTGCACTAGCAGCGGGAATAGACTACGGATTTTATCCGCAAGCAAGAACTATAATGACAGGACTATCTATTAAATTTTAAGAAATCATGAGAAATAATACATTAAAAATATCCGCAATTTGTCTCATAGCAGCCTCACTGTTTGCTAGCTGCGAAAAGTTTTTGGATCTAAATCCGTTGTACACACAAGATGCAGAAAACTATTTTGAAACTCCTGTAGACTATGAGCGTGCTCTTACTGGGGCTTACGACTTACTTCAGTCTTCATTCATGACTGTATGGATAGGCGAGATAGCCAGTGATAACTCCATAGCCGGCGGAGAGAGTGTGACAGATACAGAAGGGCTTCACGAGATAGAAAACATGACACATGATGCGGTCAACAATGAAATCCGAAATATTTTCAGATGGAACTACGCAGGTCTTACACGTGCAAACTACCTACTTGAAAATAGAAACAAAATAGATTTTGATGGAAAAGAAAATATCATAGCTCAAGCTGAGTTTCTAAGAGCCTACTACTATTTTGAATTGGTAAAATACTTCGGTGATGTACCGCTAGTAGTAGATAAAAGACTAGGAGCTGAAGAGGTGATAGAAATAGAACGTACTCCCAAAGCAGAAGTCTATACTCAGATAGAAGCAGATCTTAGAGCCGCTGAACCTGCTCTAGAATGGACTGTATCACAAAAAGGTAGAATCACCAAAGGTGCTTGTTTATCTCTTTTAGGTAAGGTTCTATTGTATCAAAACAAATTTGATGCTGCATCTATTGTACTAGACCGTGTAATTACTGAAGGCCCATATCAACTGATTACAGACTACACAGAGCTATTTTCAGTAGCAAACGAAGGAAACTCTGAAACTGTATTCGACGTAGAATATAGTGGTGCTGAAGGTGGCGGATATGGTTGTCTTATCTGCTTAGAAGGAAATGCAGCTCCAGGTTTTCACGGAATTAGACAGTACAATGGACCTGAGTATGGTGATGGCAATAGCTACAACCTACCTACGGAGAAGTTATACAACTCATTTGCTCCAGGTGATTTACGCAGAGACGCAAGCGTACTAGATATAGATGCTTATATAGCAGCACAGCCCAATGCAAGTGATATTACATATGCAAAAGGTGGTGGTGGCCATACTGGATACTATAATAATAAGTATATAAAACGTCAAGGTGAAATAGGTCTTCCTGATAATGACTTAACTAGCCCGGTAAATTACCGAGTGATACGCTATGCTGACGTCCTCTTAATGGCTGCAGAAGCACATAACAGAGCTATACCCGCAAATGACGGTAAGGCAAGAGATTACTTAAAAGAAGTAAGAGACAGAGTAAATATGCCAGAAATCACGTCTAGTGGCACTCAGCTGACAGAAGATATTTGGACAGAACGTAACTTTGAACTTTCTGGAGAAGGGCATAGATTTTTTGACTTAGTGCGCACAGGACAAGCAGCGACTGAGATAGAAGGTTTTATAACTGGTAAGCACGAGTTATTCCCTATTCCTTTAGTAGAAATCGACCTTGCTGGAGGTAACTGGTCTCAAAATCCTAATTATTAATACACCAATAAAACAAACACAACAATGAAAAAAACAACATTATTATTTTTATCTTTAGCTCTTATTCTAGGAATATCGAGTTGTAAAGAGGACGACACGCCCGTTCTAGGAAATGCTCCTACAGAGGCAGACGCTGCATTTACCTATGCTCCATCAGCAGACAACGCTAACATAATCGAGTTTACAGCGTCTAATACAGGATTCACCTACAGTTGGGACTTAGCCAATGGCTTAAACTCTGCAGATCAATCGATTACTAGCTCTTATCCTAATGCAGGTACGTATACTGTAAAACTAACTGTATTTAACAGTGGAGGAAGTGCTTTTTCTACTCAAGATGTAGTAATAGCTGAAGATGATGCTTCACTGCTAAACAGTCCTTTATTCACTTTCTTAACTGGCGGTGCAGCAGGTGGCGGAAGTAAAACTTGGGTTATAGATTCGACTCGCCAAGCTCACTTAGGTGTAGGACCAGTAGCTGGTACATGGCCGGAATGGTGGGACGCTGATCCAGGAGCTAAAGCAAATTCAGGATTATACAGTGATAAATACACTTTTAAATTATCAGGATTTGGATTTGACCAATATACAAATGGATTAGTATTCGTAAAAGGAGGTTCTCAAGGTGGGTTCCCAGGATCTTACGAAAACTCTGATGATTGGTCTGCTCCTTATGAAGATCAATTGAATGAAACTTGGGCCATAGTAGAAGGTGAAGAAGATACAACTATCTCTATATCAGGTAATGCATTCTTGGGAATGTTTACAGGCGTTAGAGACTATAAAATTGTAACACTATCAGAAAATGAACTTACCGTCAGATATGTTGACGCTGCTGATCCTACTACTGCTTGGTACTTAAGATTAGTACCAGAAGACTTCCCCGTAGATGGTGGAGGCGGCGGCGGAGGCGGCGGAGAACCTGTCAATACAAGTACGCTATCTTTTCCTTTTGACTTTGAAACAGAATCTTTGGATATGGACCAGTGGGAAGCCTTTGGTGGTAGTACCATCGAAATCATTGACAATCTGAATAGTGGAGGAATAAATACTAGCAATAAAGTAGTACAAACTGTACACGGAGATCAAGACTGGGCAGGAATAGCTGTTACACTAAAGGATGCACTAGACTTTACGAGTGGTAATAGTACCATCGCTGTAAAAGTATTCGCACCTGCTACTGGAGCATTTAGAATAAAAATTGAAGACTTCAAAACTGGCAAAATAATCATCGAAAAAGATGTAGCGGTAACTAAGGCAAACGAGTGGGAAGAAATCAGTATTGATTTTGGAGAAGCAGCTATAGGTACTTACGATAAAGTAGCATTTTTCCCAGGGTGGGGAATTGCAAATGCTGGAACTTTTTTAGTAGACGATATTTCACAGAAATAACACATTTAATATAACAAAAGAAGGGAGTACTATCTTAGGATGGTCTCCCTTTTCTTGGTAAAACACATATGAAATATAAAATATTTGCTATATTAATTGTATCTATCAGCCTTTGGAGCTGCAAAGAAGATGAACCAGAAGTAGCTCTGTTGTTACCATCAAATCTCTCTGTAGAACTCACATTATCAGACGATGACGAAGGATTAGTAAGCGTAAAAGCTACGGCCAACAACGAAAATTTTTATACTATACGTTTCGAAGATGGTGATAATACCGAAGTAATAGAAAGTACTGATGGTGCAGCACTACACCAATATACGAGCAGTGGGCTATACACAGTCATCACAAGAGCTCACAGCACAACTACGGATTTCATCCAGAGTGAAGATACCATAACAATCACCATAACCTCTACCATAAATCAAAATGGTATCCCTATAAATGGATTTATATCACCCCTAACTCATAACGGCTACACATTAGTATGGAACGACGAGTTCTCTGGTAATAAACTCGATGAGTCTAGCTGGAACTATGAGACAGGCACAGGTAGCAGTGGCTGGGGAAATAATGAATTACAATATTATCAAAGACAAAATGCCTCCGTTCAGAATGGACACCTCACTATAGAGGTAAAAAGACAAGCTGCAGGAAGTAGTCAATACACAAGCAGTAGAATTACCACTCTCAGAAAAAAAAGTTTTAAGTATGGCAGAATAGACATTCGTGCAGCTATGCCAAAAGGACAAGGTCTATGGCCAGCACTATGGATGTTAGGTGATCAGTTTACTTCTTCAGGATGGCCTTCATGTGGTGAGATAGATATCATGGAAATGGTAGGCGGTACATCTAACGGAAAGTCTGACAGAATAACACACGGAACACTGCATTGGGATAACTTCGGTAATTATGCCTCTTTTGGTGGTAAAACTGCCACTACTAAAAAGGATTTAAATGAAGAGTTTCATGTCTATTCTATTATTTGGGATAGTCAAGGTATAAAGTGGCTACTAGATGATACGCAATTTCATGAAATCAGCACTAATGAGTCCCATATGACTGAATTTCAAGAAAAATTTTTCTTTATCTTTAATGTAGCAGTAGGTGGAAACTGGCCTGGAAGTCCTGACCAAAATACCGTATTCCCTCAAAAAATGCACGTAGATTATGTCCGCGTATTTCAGAAATAAACATTAATTAATACACTTATGTACTTAACACTACACTACATAGTACAATGAAAAACCTATCTATCATTTTAGTAGTATCTCTGGTATACATCACAGGATGTACACCATATTCTCAAGGGAATAAACACATTCAGATAGTAGATAATACATTGATTGTTAACGATTCTACTTTCATTATAAATGGTATGAATTGGAACTACAGACCCATAGGTTATAACTATGAATATAGCCTTTGGCAACAATCCGATGAAACCATAAAATCAGTACTAGATACTGAGATGTCTATGTTAGAAAGTATAGGTGTGAACTCGCTTAGGATATATACAGGTATCCAACCCAAATGGATAGAGTATATACATAAACACTATGGTATATACACCATGATAAACTACTCTTTTGGCAGATATGGATTAGAAATAGAAGGGAAAATAGTCTCCCCTATTGATTTTGGGGATTCGTCAGCACAGCAGGTGTTACTCACAGAAGTTAGTCAGATGGTAGATTTATATAAAGGTACACCCGGACTTTTACTTTATCTGTTGGGCAATGAAAATAACTATGGCTTATTTTGGAAAGGTGCTGAGACTGAAGATATACCCGCGGAGCAAACTATACCTAATGGACGTATTCTGAATCTATATAAAGCATTGAATCTAGGATGCACACTCATAAAAAGTATGGATTCTACATTACCTGTTGCCATATGCAATGGAGATTTGCAATACATCGATATTATCACTAGACAGTGTAAGAATGCAGATATCCTAGGGATTAATACCTACAGAGGTAATTCATTTGGAGATCTATTTACAGAAGCCAAGGCTCAGTGGAAAAAGCCTGTGATGCTTACCGAGTTTGGAGCTGACGCATTTGATGTCATAGTACAGAAAGAAGACCAGCACGCTCAAGCTAAATACCTAATTGGCAATTGGAAAGAGATCTATCAAAATGCTGCAGGATTAGATAAAAGTAATAACTGTTTAGGTGGTTATACTTTTCATTTTAGCGATGGATGGTGGAAAACAGGTCAGACCAAAAATCTGGAGAAACACGACTCTACAGCTTCTTGGGAAAACGGTGGATACTCTGAAGACTACATAACAGGTCAAAATAACATGAATGAAGAATGGTTTGGTATTTGTGCTAAAGAACTAGCAGATAGTTCTGGAGCATACACTCTCACACCACGAAAGGCTTACTATGCCCTTAGAGAAATTCATAAAATAGACCCTCATGAACAAAACCAAACAGAGGATAAATTAACTGCCTTGTTCTCCAAAATAGAACTTAATAATCGGCTAGAAAAGGCCCAACGTTCTAAGATAATTTCAAAATAAAAAAAATAGAATACTATAAATGACTACACAATCTGAGTACAAAAACGAACCAAACGCTGATATAAAAAGACTCAAAATAGAAGGCGAAAACTTCTATTGCATTTCAAACTATGATGAAATGAGGCCTTTCTTTATGAGCATAGTGAGCGACTCTCATCACTGGATGTTCATCTCCAGTAATGGAGCACTTACTGCTGGGCGTAAGAATTCTGAAAAAGCACTATTCCCTTATTATACAGCGGATAAAATAACTGAATCCTCAGATACTACTGGTAGTAAATCCATTTTTCAAATTCATCAAGACGGGGAGATTAAAGTTTGGGAGCCATTCTCAGAACGTAACACAGGGCGCTACAGCACGACACGTAATCTCTACAAAAATGCAATAGGTAACAAAATAATTTTCGAAGAGATAAATCATAATTTTGAGCTGACTTTCAGATATGAATGGAATTCTAGTAACCTATACGGATTCGTACGTAAGTCTTCTTTAGAAAACACAAGTGGCAAAAAAATAAATATCACCTTTCTAGATGGTATTCAAAATATAATGCCCGATGGAGTAGCCAGTGACCTTCAAAACTCCACAAGTAACCTAGTAGACGCATACAAGCGTAATGAGCTAGATGTGAATTCTGGACTGGGAATCTATGCATTAAGTGCTATTATAGTGGATAAAGCCGAGCCTAGTGAGGCACTAAAAGCAAATGTAGCTTGGTCTATGGGTCTAGAAAACCTTACCTATTTAGTATCTTCACTCCAACTTAATAACTTCAGAAAAGGCCAATCGATCCACCAAGAAGAAGATGTAAAAGCAGAAAAAGGGGCTTACTTCTTAAGTACTAACTTAGATTTATCCGCTAATACTACATCAGAGTGGACCATAGTAGCAGATGTAAATCAGAGTCAATCTGATGTGGTTTCACTCATAGACGCCATACACAACCAAAAAAACTTAAAAACTAAAATAGATACAGATATAGCACTAGGATCTAAGCTTCTAATAGAATTGAACTCTGCCTCTGATGGGATTCAACTTTCTGCAGATGTATTCAGAGATACACGTCACTTTGCTAACACTCTCTTTAATATAATGCGTGGTGGTATTTTTGATTTCAACTATCAAATAGAAAAATGGGATTTAAGCAATTACATTGCAGCAGCGAATCAGAAAGTATATGCTAGCCATGCAGATCTTCTAAATAGTCTAGATGATATCTTTACTTCTTTTGATCTTAAGAAGATAGCTAATCAAAGCTCAGATAAGGACTTTAAAAGATTATGTACAGAGTACTTACCACTTAAATTTAGCAGAAGACACGGTGATCCAAGTAGACCATGGAATAAGTTCTCTATAAACACCAAAAGTGAACTAGACGGTTCTAAAATACTAGATTATGAAGGCAACTGGCGAGATATTTTTCAAAACTGGGAAGCTCTTGCTCTCTCCTATCCTGCTTTCACTCAGAGTATGATTCATAAGTTCTTAAATGCCACTACTTTTGAAGGATATAATCCCTACCGTGTTACCAAAGGTGGCTTTGACTGGGAAACCGCAGAACCAGATAATCCGTGGTCTTATATAGGTTACTGGGGTGATCATCAGATCATTTATCTGCTCAAACTCTTGGAACTTAATGAAAAATATTTCCCTGGCCAGCTAAATAGTGATTTCAATAAAGAATCATTTGTATACGCTAACGTACCTTATAAAATTAAAAGCTACCGGGAAATCGTAAAAAATGCAAAAGACACTATTGAATTTGACGAAGAATTGGATTTAAATATCCGAAAAAACAGAGAAGCACTAGGGTCTGACGCTTCACTACTCATAGATGAACACGATGATATCTATACCGTAAACTTCATAGAAAAAATACTAGCTACTGTATTAGCTAAACTATCTAACTTCATACCAGAAGGAGGTATCTGGATGAATACACAACGTCCAGAATGGAACGATGCCAATAATGCTCTAGTGGGTAATGGAGTATCGATGGTTACGCTATATTACCTGCGTAGATTTTTAATTTTCTTTGACAAACAGATAACGGATACTGAGCATGAAAGAGTGGAACTATCAAATGAGTTAATTGTCTTTTTCAAAAAAATACAATCCACTTTTGAGGATAATAAGCACTTATTACAAGATTCGATAAACGATGCTCAAAGGAGAGAAATAATGGATAGCTTAGGACAAGCAGGAAGTGACTACCGTGAGCATATTTACAAACAGGCTTTTTGGGGGGTAAAAAGGACTGTTTCATATAGACGACTAAGAAGCTTTCTAAAACTCAGTCTTAAATTTATAGAACATACCATCAAAGCCAATAAACGCAAGGACAAGCTATACCACGCATATAATCTGATGACCGTAGAGAATGATAAGGAAGTATCTATCTCTTACCTAAGTGAAATGCTAGAAGGCCAAGTGGCTGTGCTTAGTTCAGGTTACCTATCTCCCAAAAAAGCTTTGAAACTGTTAGACAAAATGAAGAAAAGTGACCTTTTCCGTCCAGATCAATACAGTTATTTACTCTACCCAAACAAGCAACTACCTAAGTTCTTAGAAAAAAACAATATCCCAAAAGCTACTGTAACTGCCTCTAAACTGATCAGTACTATGTTAGCTGATGGCAATAAGTCATTAGTTGATGAAGATGTAAAAGGAGAGTACCATTTCAATGGTAACTTCAAGAACGCTGCAGACTTAAGTAAGGCTCTTGAGGATATGAGTGCTTCCAAGTATTCAAAACTCATAGTCCAAGAAAAAGCGGCAGTGCTTAATATCTTCGAAGAGGTATTTAATCATAAAGCATTCACAGGAAGATCCGGTACATTTTACGGGTATGAAGGTCTAGGATCTATCTACTGGCATATGGTCTCTAAGCTTCAACTAGCAGTGCAAGAAATTTGCTTTAAAGCCGTAGATACAGAAGAAAGTGATGAAATAATCGGTAGATTACTGGAGCACTATTATGAAATAAATGCAGGTATAGGTGTACATAAATCTCCATCTCTTTATGGTGCATTTCCTACGGATCCATACTCACATACCCCAGGAGGTAAGGGTGCACAACAGCCAGGAATGACTGGTCAGGTAAAAGAAGATATACTCAGTAGATTTGGCGAGTTAGGCGTTATAGTAGAAAACGGAGTGCTACACTTTAATCCGTGTTTGCTCCGCAAAGATGAATTCACTGTGCAAACTCGAAGTTTCCATTATGTGAATATACATAAGGAACATAAAAAGTTTGCTCCAGAGATAGGATCACTCTGTTTCACCTTCTGCCAAGTACCTGTTATCTATAGACTAGCTACAGAAAGTAGTATGGAAATATCGAAAAGAGATAAAACTACTGTAAGTTGTGATTCCCTTCATTTAGATGCTGAGACTAGTACCCATATATTTAATCGAACTGGGGAAGTTTCACAAATAACAGTGTATATAAAAGAGTCTCTACTAAAATAAGTTAAGGAGTAAAATGAGTAAGACATTTCGGACCATACTACTCATTGGAATCTTACAATCTTTTGCGTGTCTAGAACAAAAGAATACTGATGCCTCAGAAATAGAACATAAGGTAAATATATTACTTGCCAAAATGACCTTGGACGAAAAGATAGGTCAGATGACACAAGCACGGCACTTTAGTGATATAACTACAGGTGATATAACTAAAAAGCATATTGGCTCTATCATACATACCGAAGGAGTACTACCGGGTAAGAATGCGGCTGATTGGCAGGCTAAGTTTAGAATGCTTCAAGAAGAAGCACTCTCTACTAGGCTAGGTATTCCACTACTTTTTGGCGTGGATGCAGTACACGGACAAAACACCTATAACGGTGCTACTATTTTCCCGCATAACATTGGGCTAGGGGCTACTCATAATCCTGCACTCGTAAAGAGAGCAGCTGAGATAACTGCTATAGAGACTCAAGCGTGCGGTTTTAATTGGGTATTCTCTCCGTGTGTGGCCATACCACTAAATGAAAAGTGGGGACGATTCTATGAAGCATATTCAGAAGACAGTGCCCTAACTAACTCACTCACTAAAGCAGCTATCAATGGACTACAAGGAAACTTGAGCAGCAAGACAACCGTAATGGCGACTGCAAAGCACTATATAGGTGACGGTGCTACAGATGATGGTAAAGAAGGCGGAATAACTACTTTAAGTTCGTTAGAAATTAACAAACTGCTTCTAGCTCCCTACAAAACAGCAGTTAGAGAAGATGTAGGAGCTATTATGGCTTCGTTTAATACCATAGATAGCCTGCCAATGCACGCTCATAGAGCTTGGATTACAGATACGCTAAAAAATAAACTGCAATTTAATGGAATCGTTATTTCTGACTGGAAAGGATACTCTAAATTCGGACAAGAAGACATCATAAATGCAGGAGTAGATATGGTAATGGCCGTAGATGGAGATTTAGACTTCTTTCAAAGTGATCTAAAAAAAGCTGTAGAAAATGGTACAGTTTCGCAAGACCGAATAGATAACGCCGTACGAAGAATCCTCAGACAAAAGTACAAATTAGGACTCTTTGAAAATCCATTTCCCGATACTACCCTCACTAAAAACATAGGAACTACAGAACACCGAGCAGTGGCCAGAAAGGCTGTGAGAGAATCTTTAGTCCTTTTAAAAAATGAAGATATTTTGCCACTTAATAAAAATACACGAAAAATAATAGTGGTAGGTGAGCATGCCAATAACAGCGGGCTACAATCTGGTGGTTGGACCATCCATTGGCAAGGAACAGAAACAAGCTACTTAGGAAGTACCACCATTTTGCAGGGAATAAAAAACCAGTCTGATGGTCAAGTTATATATGATTCTCTGGGCACTACTATACACGCTGATGCTGATGTAGCCATTTTAGTAGTAGGTGAAACACCGTACGCCGAGTTCTTTGGTGACATAGGAAACGGTACTGGAAAACATAAACTTACCCTTTCTCAAAAGCACCAAGAATACATTTCTAACTATACTGATCAAAATATAAATGTAGTCGTAGTACTTGTTTCTGGTAGACCTCTATTAGTTACTGAAGAATTAGAAAAGTCAACCGCATTTGTAGCAGCTTGGCTTCCGGGATCTGAAGGTGCAGGAGTAGCAGAAGTACTTTTCGGAAAGTATGATTTCCATGGAAAGCTACCGCACTCGTGGCCAAAGTCTATCCATGACTTTAATGGAAAGTATGGACCCAACTATTGGAACGATAGCATCACTCCTCTTTTCCCTTTGGGATACGGCCTTACTTACAGATCTACTGATAACTGCAAGAAATAATGACTAGAACAAAACGAGCTTCTAACACACTATCATACTATCGCTGCAATGCAATGCACAAATTTTGTCTACTGACCATACTTCTAGGAGTATTCGTTGCATGCAGCACAAACCAAACTAAAAACGATAAACGAGCACAGATGAGTACTGATAAAACAGCTTCAGAAATACTAGGAAATCCAAAATACCTAGCCATAAGCTATGGTGGATACCGAGAAATATCCAGAGACACGCAACCTACTATACCCCAGCTTAAAAACGATATGAAAATATTGACTGCTATGGGTATTAAAGTTTTGCGAACCTATAACACACATTATAAGCAAGCTGCAAATCTACTTCAAGCGATAAGCGAGCTAAAAGCCGAAGATAGAGACTTTGAAATGTATGTAATGCTGGGTGTATGGATAGATTGCCAAAATGCTTGGACAGATATGCAGCCTAACCACGATGCAGAAAATGAAGAGGCAAATGCCTCAGAAATACAACGTGCAGTTGACCTAGCTAATAAGTATCCCGATATTGTTAAAATAA
>CAWVTM010000035.1:0-15661 GCA_963933305.1 uncultured bacterium | reverse complement strand
GCTCGCTTATCTCTCTGTGTGAGTAGCCGTCTACTATGAACAGATTAAACACTGTACGGTAGCCATCTGGGAGCTGCTGTACGAGTGTCATCATTTTTTCTGCATCCATAGCTCCCGTTTCTATTTTGGACGTGAGCTTTATTTCATTTGAGTTGAGCTCGCTTACGTCTAAGTGTTTCTTACGCTTGCGTATCTGCTCTATACTCGTATGCACAAATATGCGTTTCATCCATCCCTCGAAGCTTCCTGAAAAAGTGAATTTCCTGATATTTTTAAATACCTTGATAAAGCCTTCTTGCAGAGCATCTTTGGCTTCGTCTTCATTTTTCATATATCTCAGGCAGATACTGTACATTACGGGTGAGTGTTGGTCGTATATTTTCTTAAATGCATTATTATCTCCACTGCTGCAGGCCTTAATCAATGATATTTCATCGTGTGATTCACTGGTGCTCATTGCTATGGATGCTTGTAAGATGTCTAGAGTTTAAGAAAGGTTGCCTAAAAACTAAATTTTTTCGACGTGGTATTTTTCTGCTAGATATTCCTTGAGATTTTCCGCATAGTAGCCTACAGCCTCTAATGGCTCTATTACTTCTGTTTCATTGAGGCCTTCGAGTACACGCTTATACTGTATACTTACTATTTTTTGTTCGGAATTAGCTATAAAACTAGCAGAAAATAGATGAAAATTAAGATGTGCTAACTCTTCCATAAATGTGCCGAGATGCTCCTCTACGGGGTAGCGACATACGGGGGCTACTATCTGAAATACGCCTGCTATATTTTCTCTATTAAAGTATTGCCACTGGCTGCTCTCCGTTGGCTGCCATATATCCACATAGAGCTCTGTTTTCTCTCCACGTTTTATAATGTATTCACCTTCATTTTCACAGCGGGTTTGCTCTGGTTTAAGGGTGAGGTGTTTTTCTACTGTTTTTTCAAATAGTGCTATTGCTTCTTGTGCTTGCATGATAAGAAGGCAAAAGTAATCTACTTCACGAGAAATGACTGAGTGCGTACGAGTGTGTTTTGCCTCAGATATACGGTATATGTTCCTGGACTTGGATAATATTTTTGGAGGGTGCCTTGTATCGGGGTTTTAGATTGATTCTCCGAAAATTCCAGTTGTACTTCATTTTGGTTATACCCCTTAGTACTAAGTACTGATTTAGTCAGTAATACATGGTTTTCACTATCTCGGATTTCTATAGTTATAGACTCACTGAGCTCTGAGAAGAAGACTACATTGAGACTTGGCACTCGGGTGTCCCACCTATAGTTGAGCTTCCCCCAGTTTTCATTGTATTTTATCTTGGGTAGAGGAAGTAATGTAAATGTAGAATCTCGGAAAGTCTTACTCTGATATACCGGCTCTAACTGCAACTTATAGAGGCTTCTGCCGTGAGTGGCTACTATGAGGTCACGGTTTCCTTCTTGGATAGCAAGGTCATGCACAGCTACTGGGGGTAGGTTACTCAATGGATAAAAATCTGCACCGCTATTTGTGCTGATGTATACTCCCGCATCTGTGCCTACGTAGAGTATATGGGCGTGGTTTGGGTCTTCTAGGACTGTGTTTATGGGTTCTGCTGGCAGATTTAGACCTATTCGTTTCCAGGCTTCCCCATTAGTACTAGATACGAATAGATAGCTATCAAAGTGATCCCAAGTATGTCCATTGAGTGCAGTGTAGACCTTGTTTTGACTGTGTCTGCTGGCTAATACTTCTTTTATCCAGAGATGCGGAGGAAGACTATCGCTTATTCGTTTCCAAGTTTTGCCACTATTGGCGGAGTGGTGCAGCAGTCCATCGTCACTTCCGGTATAGAGCATCCCCTCTTTTATTGGACTTTCAGAGATGCACGAAAGTGTACCGTAGCTCACATCGCCTTGTTTAGCTCCGTTGGTGAGATCACGGCTGATAATTTTGAAATTTTTATACTGCTCTGTGCTCCGATGCAGCTTATTACTGCCTATATAAAAAACGTCTGGATCATGAGCGGAGAGTAGGATAGGAGTCTGCCAATTCCAACGAAGTTTGGGTTCTTTTAGCTCGTGCTTGGGGTGAATTTGGTGATTTTTCCCTGCAGCATCTCTGTAGTTATAGTTGCCATACTGATAGCCTGTATATACTGTGTAATCCCGTGGGTCTATCTGTACCTGCATGCCATCACCGCCACCTATGCGTTGGTAGGGATAGTTTCCTTCTTGATGCCATGAGGTGGAGTACTCATAGTCATTAGGTCCTCGCCAGGTTCCGTTATCTTGCAGTCCGCCGTAGACATTGTATTTCTTCTGATTATCTACTGCTACTGTATAAAACTGCCCTGCGGCTGGCGAATTACATTTAGTCCATGTTTGTGCTCCGTCGTAGCTTATGTTTATTCCACCGTCATTTCCACTGATAAGGTGGAGTGGATCATTAGGATTGATCCAGATGAAGTGCTGGTCTGCGTGTACATTGTCTCCACCTGCATAGGTGAATGTAGTGCCGCCATCCAGAGACTGCAGTAGCGGTACTCCAGCTATGAATACATGATCGGCATTACTGGGACTAGCCTGCACTACACCAAAGTAGTAGCCGTAGCTATAGTAGACATTTGTTAAGGTGCTGTCATGGGTTTTGTGCCAAGTGAATCCTAGGTCGTTGCTTCGGTAGAGCTCTGCACCGTTTACTGGATTTTCAAACATGGCTGCATTGCTATCATACAGATAGTTGAAAATATCTAGTGGTTCAAACTCCCCTTTTTTACTCAATTTTTTGAGTTTTTTAGCGGTATAGATTTTAGGTAATTTGTTTTTCAGAAAAGCATTGAGTGAAGAATCATTCAGAGCTGAAAACTCCTCTTTACTCATAGATTTGAATGAGTTTTTAGTTAAGCTTTCATCAACTTTGGTTTCTGATGGCTGGCGTTCTTGATTGTCGAGC
Organism: uncultured bacterium; assembly: GCA_963933305.1. Lineage (GTDB taxonomy): Bacteria > Bacteroidota > Bacteroidia > NS11-12g > UBA9320 > UBA9320. The sequence goes on along the minus strand of CAWVTM010000035.1, from coordinate 12,729 downwards.
AAAGCATAGACTACATTTTCTTTGCCTATGCTGATGCCTATACGGCCTACATGTTCACCACTGACGAAGTTTTCAGATTTATCCCAGCTAAGACCCGCGTCATTGGAAGTGTAAATAGCACTGCTGGCACCACTTTCTGTAAAGTCCCAGCCTCTGCGTGATCGCTCCCATATAGCTACTAGTACCGTATTTGGATTATTCGGAATAATCTCTAAATCCACAGCACTAGTTCCATCAATTGCGGAGAAGATGTTTTGCCATGATTCGCCACCAGTAGTAGTTTTATATACGCCACCATTAGTATCAGAAGAAAATAGACTGCTCATAGCAGCTACGTATAGAATGTCTGGATCTTCAGGGTGAATGATGATTTTGGCAATATGATGTACTTGTTCTAGACCTATTTGATCCCAAACCTTCCATTTATCTGGGTTGTCATACCCAAAATAGCACTTGAATAGACCATACCCTGAATAAGATGATCGACTACTATTTACTTCTCCCGTACCTACATAGAGGATACTCCCTTTCCAGTCTACAGCTAGGGCTCCGCAGTGTATAGTATATCCATTATCATCAAAAACGGGAGTGAAGCTTTGTCCGTTATTCTTGGTTTCCCATACACCACCGGTAGCGTAAGCTACGAAAAAGTGTATGGTATTGTCAGGGTTGACCGCTATGTCTACTACTCGACCACTCATTATACTCGGGCCTATGTTGGTGGCTTCTATACCTAGGTAGCTAGACTCAGCTCGCAGTTTTTGTCTTTGCTCTACGGCTTGCATTCGTTCTTCTGCGGAGCTAGATTGTACTGGATTTTCTGGATATTGAGCATTAGCAGAAATGCAGATAAGAAGAAGCCCAAACGCTAATGTTTTTTGAAGCATATGGCGAATGTAAGAAGAATGATGTTTTACTATTTCAGAAAATAGAAATTAATACCTCATCTTTTAAAAGTAAGTCTTTCTCCTTTTTTACTCTCGTCAAATTTACCATTGCTGTATGCGAGATGCCCAGAGACTATAGTTTGCTCTACGGCCGTAGTGAAAATCTCTCCTTCGAGTGGACTCCATCCGCACTTATACAGAATGTTACTCTTGGATACTTCTACTTGTGTTTCTGGATTTAGGACTACTATATCAGCATGATACCCTTCGCGTAAGTATCCACGTTTTTCTACTGCGAATAATTCTGCAGGTGCGTGGCACATTTTTTCGATTACTTTGTTTACCGTTATTTTACCCATTTTAGCGTGCTCTAGCATGAGCTGCAGACTGTGCTGTACCAGCGGCAAACCACTAGGTGCTTTGGTGTATTTATTTTGCTTCTCGTCCCATGTATGCGGGGCATGGTCTGTAGCTATGATATCGAAGTAGTCATTATTCAATGCATACCAAAGTGCTTTTTGGTCGGCTTCTGATTTAATAGCAGGATTACATTTTATCAAACTTCCTTTTTGAGCGTAGTGCGTATCATTAAACGTAAGATGATGCACGCACACCTCCGCAGTGATGCGTTTTTCAGCCATTGGTATTTTATTGGTAAACAGCTCTATCTCTTTGGCCGTCGAGATATGAAGGATATGCAGTCTGGCGTTGTATTCCTTAGCTAAATCACTAGCCATTTTACTACTTAGGTAGCACGCTTCTTCGTTACGGATTAGTGGGTGAGCATCCATAGGGATGTCTTCACCATATTTAGCTACAAAGTCCGCGGTATTTTTGCGTACGGTAGCCTCGTCTTCACAGTGAGTGGCTATGAGCATAGGAGTCTGCGAGAAGATACTGCGAAGCGTATCTTCATTATCCACTAGCATGTCACCCGTACTACTGCCCATGAATAACTTGATGCCACATACATCTTTGGGATTGGTTTTTAGGACTTCGGCTATATTATCATTGGTTCCACCCATAAAAAAGGAGTAGTTGCCTACCGAGCAGTCAGCAGCTCTTACGTATTTTTTGGCTAGTTCTTCTTGAGTAGTAGCTTGTGGTATGGTGTTAGGCATCTCCATAAAAGAAGTAGTCCCTCCAGCTACTGCTGCTTTAGCTTCTGTATATATCTCAGCCTTATGCGTAAGTCCAGGCTCACGGAAGTGAACTTGGTCATCTATGACTCCAGGTACTACCCATTTTCCTTCAGCATCTATGGTTTTATCGGCGGATCGGTTGATACCTTTTTTGTTTATTTGTGCTATGAAACCGTCTTCCACATAGATATCTGCTATATATTGTTGGTTTTCGTTAATTAAAAGCCCGTTTTTGATTAAAATTGATGCCATATATGGTGAGCAAATTTAACATTCGTGTCTATGGTATCTGGATAAAGGGGAATAAAATTTTGGTAAGTCACGAAGAGATCAATGGATTTAAGATGCTAAAGCTTCCCGGAGGAGGATTAGAGTATGGTGAAGGCCCAATGGAATGCGTAAAGAGAGAATTTATGGAGGAGCTAGGAGTGACTATAACTATAGAGCGTCTTGTGCACACTACAGGAAACTTTGTGCAAAGTGCATTTAAGAATGCGGATCAAGTCATAGCTATACATTATCTAGTAAATACCAATGATCCTATACAGTCTATGACTACTGCTCAGCCTACCAGACTGGGGGGTACCAATTACCACCGGTTCGAATGGCAAGTATTTGATGAAGAATTAATAGAAAATTTGACCTTTGATATGGATAAGCAAGCTTTAGTTAAGCTAGTGTAAAGGATAGATATATCCTGTTTTCCTTTTCCAGTTGCCGTCACACCCTTTGTGGATCATAAGGTAGATAAAAGCTTGGTTATGAATTTTTTCAGCTTGATATAGTCCGTCCCAGTTGGTCTTATTAATGTTATCCTTAGAATCAAAGGCCTTTTGACCCCATCGATTGAAAATCATTAGATGATAGCCATCCTGTGTGATATTATCTTTATATGGAAACAAGTCATTTAGTCCGTCTCCGTTAGGTGTGAAAGCATTGGGCAGATAGAGTTCATTTGGGAGTGAAATAGTGTCCACTTCTATGTAGAAACTATCTTTGTCTGAGCAGCCATAAATGTCAGTAATCCGAAGTGAGTAGTAACCTCCTTTATTTGTTTTTAGTTTTCGCTCAGTAGATCCTGTACTCCATAAATAACTGAACCCTTCAGGTGCTACTAGTTCATCATATGGAGAGTACTTATTGATGCATATTTTAGTAAAATTTCGTGGATTTAAGCGGGGTGAAATTGAAAAAGATAAAATAATGGTATCTGAGACTGTACATCCTGGAGTACCACTCTTAAATACGATATAACTACCGGGTGTACTTACATCTAAATGCTGAGTAATTTCTCCCGTATTCCAAACGTACTCAGATCCGCCTGAGCCAGCATCTAGTTTATGTCGTAGTACATCACAGTAGTGCTTATCTGGCCCCAGATCTGTTCCTAGCGTAGTATTAGTGATGTTAAAAGTATCACTATTTACACAGTTTCGTTGTGTGATTCTTACCCAAAAATCACCTTCATCTGATAGTGAGATAGATGAATCTGTGGAGCCAGTAGACCAAAGATATTTTGCTTCTTCTACAGCACTGAAATTATAAATAAGTGGAGTGCCACAATAAATAAAATCATCAAAGAGGGGTTTAGATGCTTGCCATATTCTAATGGTATCATAATCTACACAGTGATCTGTATTTACTATGACAGAGTACGTACCCGGCTCTGTTACTTGAATGCCTCTAGATGTGTCAGAACTGCTGGTGTTCCAGAGAAATGAGGTGCCATCCACCCCCGCATCTAGATAAAAATCTATGCTATCACATAGTAGGGAATCATAAGGGAGTGGAAAATGATCTACCCTGTCATCTATTATTCGTATGCTGTCAGAGTAACTGCACTTTCCGTAAGAAACATTGGCAATATATAATCCTGGGGTTTTAGCAATTATACGGCTTGTTTTTTGACCATTATTCCAGAGTATGTCTACTGCGTCGGGTACCTGCATATCCAAAGTATAGTTGACGTCTTCACAGAAAAAAGTATCTGCTCCAAGTTCGAAGGGTTTTTCAGATCTGATTCGTACTGAATAGGTATATTCGTCTTCACAAATTTCCGACTTTACTTTTAGATTCACTGAGTAGTTCCCATTACCTGGATAGATGTAACATGGGCGAAACTCGTGTGAGGTATCTGAATCTGTGGTTAGATCTCCAAAATCCCAAGTTAAGGTGTAGGGTTTTACCTTGCTGTAGCTTTTATCGTTAAAACAGACCGTATCATTACACCCAAAAGTGTATACGCCATTTACTGATACACTATTTGGTATGTCAAAATTAGCGACTACATCAAACTCACATTCTATTACGTTAAATTGGTAGTCTCTTCTTGTTTGACTGATATATACACCATCTCGGTATTCTTTTACCGTATAGCCTACCACGAACTGGCCTATGGTAGTGGGTGTCACATTTAGTTCACCAGTGTTAGCGTTGATACTAAGTTTAGGAGCACCAGCCATCATATTTAATTCATTATAGACTGACCTCCATAGTAAGTTCCGGAAAGGAGGTCTGTCGTATTCAGTACGATTTTCTGGCCTAGGGTTATCCGAAGTAGCTCCTAAAAATGGTGTATTAAGTTCATAGACTAGCGAGTCTCCGTCAGGATCTATAGCTGGTTGCTTAAACTGGAGCGGTACATTAGTACATACATATACAGGAGGAACTGTACTGAAGTAGGCACTTGAGTTTACCGTACTACTTGGAGGTATAACCGTCCAAGCCGTAAATCCAGCAGCTTCTGGGTTTACAATATTAGAAATAGTGTTATTTCTACAGCAACGTTGCCATGCCAGTATAACCCCATTATTGCCAGGGTCGATGATCATATTAGTTTCGTAATTGTAAGCATCCACACACACTCCTGAGGGCTCTTTGATGCAGGCATAGACAGTATTCTCTACTCGTTGTGGTGCACTTCTGGTTAATGTGAAGTCTTTTATATAAGCATTAGTAGTGGCGTTCCACATACTGATATATATATCTTCATCAGATGAGATAGCTCGTGGATCACCATTTTCGCAATCTATGTAGACATTGACGGATACGAGATAGTTGTTCGTAGATCCATCTACAAGTTTATAGTAAATTTCTCCTCCTACTATGTGTGTACCCGAAGCTCCTAAGCTAGCTATGGTAAAAAGTAATAAGGAGAGATAACGTGTCATTTCAATTTGCAGGCAGACAAAAATACTGTAAATTTTTGACTATCCACTGTCATAACTTATGCTCTCAAGGTAACGGGGAGAAGGTTTTATACTAAGGTCTATTGAGTTTGTCCAAAGAAAATATAGACATTTGGGGTAGTTTAGCTACTATCTGCGATAGGCTTTAAGTCCTTTTAGTAAATAACCTGAACAGTACCTTTATCAGTTCGCGTATTACCATCACACCCTCTATAATACATGAAGTACATATAAGTGGTAGGTGGGACTTTCCTCCCCTTGTAGTATCCATTCCAATTGGTCGTATTAGCCTCTCTGGAATCAAAAATTTTCTCTCCCCATCGAGAGTATATGGTAATGTAGAATGCTGGTTGTACTACCTCGTCTTTATACGGGAAGATATCATTGAGATTATCTTCGTTTGGAGTGAAAGCATTGGGCACGAATAATATGCTAGGCAGAGCTTCTGGATCTACGGATATAAATAAACTATCTGTGCCGATGCATCCCAGATCATCTGTGACTTGCAGGCGATAGATTCCTTCTGTTTGTGCTGTGATATATTGGGTAGCCTCGCTTGTATTCCAGTTATAAATAGCATAAGGGATGTCTATACCTAACTGAGTAGGTGAGTTTATACATATAGTAGTATCATCGCCTAAGTATATCTCTGGAGATATGCTAAAGGTTAGCTCTATACTATCAGTGGTCGTGCACCCTTCTGCATTTTCTATACGTACGGTATATTTGCCTGGACTTAATACACGGATGGTGCGTGTAGACTCTCCCGTACTCCAGTCAAACTTGGTTCCTGTAGTTCCTGCATCTAGTGTGAAGTCTAGTATGTCACAGAAATGCATATCCTCACCTAACGCACTATTTACAAGTGAGTTTCCTATCTCAAAACTGTCAGGATGGATACAGTCCCGTTGTGTTATCCGGACCCATTTTGTCCCGGGAATGGTATAGTTAGTAGACTGATTAGTAGTTCCATCGGACCACAGATAGGTAGCTTCTTCTATCGCACCAGCATCTGCTAAGTGAATGAAGTCATTGCAATAAAAAGAATCTCTGATATCCAGTTTTGTAGATTGCCATAGCCGTATACTGTCTGTTCTGGTACAGTTACTGTTAGCCATGGTGACAGTGTAGAGTCCGGTGTCTTGGACAGTTATAGTTTTGGATACTTCAGCTGGTGAGGTACTCCATAAGTAGCTCACTCCAGATATACCTGCATCCAGAGTAGCCAAGAAGTCACCACAGAATAGACTGTCGTCTGGCAATACCTTTGGAAGTACTTTATCGTAAGTTATTTTTAAGGTGTCTGAGTATTTGCATTTACCAAAAGATACGTTTGCTATATACATTCCTGTATCAGTGGCGGTAATTCGTTGTGTTGACTCACCCGTATTCCACGAGGTACTTATATCATCATTTACTCTGGTATCTAAAAGTATGGAAAAGTCATCACAGAATATTTTGTCTGGTCCTAGTGTAAAATTCTTCGTAGAGCGTATACGCACTTGGTACCTGAAGGTAGATACACAGATTGAATTAATAGATTTAAGTGTTACGGTATAGTCACCATTGCCAGGATATACATAACATACCTCTTTTTCTAGAGTGAAAGCAGTAAATGTATCAGTGGTAGAAGCAGGGTCACCGAAGTCCCAGAAGTAAGAAGTAGATGCAGAGTCTTTGGTCTCGCTAATGTTTCTAAAACAGATAGTGTCTCCACACTCAAAGGTATATGCACCTCCTACTGCTGTACCACCAGGTACCTCAAAATTAGAAACGATATCAAAATCACAGGTAATGACATTGAATTGATAATCTCTACGTGTTTCGCCTATTTTGATCCCATTTCTGTATTCTATGACGGTATATCCTAAAGCAAACTGACCCGTCACATTAGGTGTGATGGTCATCTCTCCAGTAGCTCTATTTAAGTTTAAGCTAGGAGAACCCGTCATTTGGTTGGTCTCAAAATAAGGGTTTTTCCAAATAATCTGATTAAAAGGAGGTCTATCGTATTGATTTCTATTTTGTGGGGCAGGGTCATTTCTAGATGCACCTAAGTACGGTGTGCTTAGTTCGTACACTAATGAGTCTCCATCTAGATCAGTAGCTTTCTGAGAAACATTGAGTGGTGCATTTACGCATACGTACACTGGCGGTATTTCATCGAAAGAGGGACTAGAGTTTGGTATAGAGGCAGGTGGTATAGTGGTCCAGGCAGTTAATCCTGTACTCTCTGGGTTTTGTATGTTAACTATTGTATTATTCCTGCAGCACCTTTGCCAAGCTAATATAAGTCCGGATGTTCCTGGATTTAGTGTTATGTTTCGAGTATAAGTTCTGGATTTGGAGCACGTCTGGTTTGGTTGCTTTACACAATCGTAGTTGGTACTATTTAAAGTTTCTCCAGAAGAAGTATTACTCATGGTGAATTCTTGGACATAGCTATTGTTAGCAGCATTCCAAACAGAAATGGAAATGGTTTCGTCAGATTTAGTAGCTCTTATGGCGTCAGCAGAATTGCAATCAAAGTATAAATTTACAGTTACAGTGTAATTGTTAGTAGAAGGATTATTTAGAGTATAGAATATTTCTCCACCGATAATATGTGTTGCGTCTGCCCTAAGTAGAGCAATAAGCATAAGAGATATGAAAAATACTTTTTTAATTATGTCTAAAAATTAAATGTTCTAGCTATGTTGAAACCGAACCTCACATCTCCATCTAGCCACTTCGCCTTAGTATCCGTGATGAATGCTTTCTCAAAAGGACCACTGGAATTAGTGAAAAATAGCTGGAAAACATGTCCACCAGTTTCTATATCAAAACCCACAGACAATGCATTTGTTTTATCATTCTCTAGCTGGTCAGGCAACACGTAGTAGTACTCTAGGTTTAGAGTAGTGCGTGTGGTGAGCTTTTGACGGACACCTATACCTAGGGCTAATATGTCGTTAGAGGAGCTGGTAGAGTCTACTAAGTTTTTATGCACTAGGGTAGGGCTAAGCTGTACACTCAGGCTTTCGGTGAACTTGCGAGCTACTAATAGTTGATGTGTATAATGCACTCTATGAGAGAATTCATTTTCTCTAGTGGTTTGAGTAAATTTAGACGTAGTGATACCCATATGTGAAACCCAAGTGGCCGTTACAGGCATTTTTTTGGCACCTGTACTTTGTTTTATAAACTTGTATTTTACAAATCCGTCATACGTCTTATCCTCTGTACTACGTCCTATTCCTACATTCAGATTATCAGTTATGCCATAGTCACCACCTATACGCATAGTGGCTCGGTCTAGCCCAAATAAGTCATAAGGTCCACCGTTTAAAAATCCAAAGCGATGAGCTATTTTAAAATCAAATTCACGTTTAGCTACAGTTTCTATACTGTGGCCATTTACCACTCTATTGGTCTTAAAAGTAGCAAAAGTATACTCTATAGTAGGAGTGCTTTCTTCGTCATCTAGCAGGTCCATAGTCTGACCACTTGCTATGTACATAGCAAAAGTAGCAAGCAGTATAAGAGCACTTTTGAGCATATATGTCGTTTGTTTATTATTTGGACAAGGGTATTATTGGAATTATCTCAAGTAATATCTATATCGTTCTTAGTTAGTTAGTGAGCATGTCTATAGTCAGCGTCCACTGTTATCTTAATTTCTTTAGATATTTTACCAGCAACAGTTTTTGGTATTTCGATATTATAATCTTCAGGATTAATTACAAATGTAGTTTCGGCATTTACCACCCCATTTTTCACAGTAAATGTACCTTGAGCAGACACTTCTTTAGTCACATCTTTGATCGTCAGTTTACCTGTGACATTAGACATATAGGTGCCTTCTTGGCTAGTATTCACAGCTACTATGTTTTTTATCATTCCGTCGAAGGTAGCTTTAGGGAACTTAGTACTCTCCATATAGTTCTCATTAAAGTGCTCTTGCATGAGTGCTTTTGGAAATTCAAAATCCTTGATTAGTGCACTAAATTGCAGTTTACCTGAAGTGCCATCAAAGGCAGTTTTAACCTTGTGGTTGTCTGCGGTGATATCCTCTATGGGCGTATGACTGAAGAAATTTATATTACCAGTGTTAGTTTTAAATATCCCTCCGCTGTGATCCGTAAATGATACCATTCCTAAACAGATGATTATTAATGTAAGTATGTTTGTGTTTTTCATTGTTGTTATGTTATTCAATAAGTGTGCAGTTAGAGAGTACCACGTCTTTATCAGCGAGCAGATCTAGTTCGTCTGACCCATTTATTCCCATACAGATGCCCTTGATATTTATGGACATACTATCTTGTAGTGCTATGAGCTTGTCTAAGTATTCTGGTTTAAACCCACAGCGGATAAATCCGTCATATCCATTGCCTTCTAGTACTAGTTGAGGTTCCTTCTTATTGTGAAGATCACGGCTAAGCAGCAATCCATTTATAGATATGACCTTGTCTGAGTATTTTACCATAGCAGAAGAATCATCTATGTCAAAGGCTTGAAAAATAGCTGAAGCAGAAATAGTCTCTTCAGCTTCTGTAGAAGCAACGTCAGTGTGTGGTTTATTGTACGCTCTGTATCCGTACAATATCACTCCTAGTGTTATGAGAACTATGAGTAGAGAGATTGGTTTTTTCATATTGGATTAGTTATTTAGAGATCCGTCAGTAATCCAAGCGGCTACTTTTTCTATATCGCAAGCATTCATTTTAGCTTGATTTTGTGGCATAGCTAAAGCTCCGTCGTGTCGCATACTTTTAAGTAAGATGCCATTATCTGACCATTTTTTTAGGTCATCATAATTTTCTAGGGCTACACTACCTTGATTGCTTACGGTAGAGTGACAGCTCAGACAACCGTAATTAGTTAAAATAGGCGTAATGTCACTGGCCAAAGACATAGCTTCAGTATCACAAGTGGTGCTAGGAAATAGTTCTTCCTCATTCTGGTAATTGCACGAAGATGCAAAGCATACTATTCCTAGAATATAAAGTATAAAATTTCGAACCATTTTGTGTACAAATCTAACAATCTACAGACAAGTTTGAACTTGAACTTAGTATAATGACGCTACGCTTATACATACGGGAGGCTAAAGTGGTATGTTTCCGTGCTTTTTCTTAGGTAGGTTTACTACTTTATTTTCTAGCATAGCAAATGCCTTGATAAGTTTAATACGAGTCTGTTCGGGCAGGATTACATCATCTACGAATCCTCGCTCAGCAGCTCGATATGGATTGGCAAATATCGCTGCATATTCAGCTTCTTTTTCTGCCAGTTTAGCTGCTGAATCGTCTGCATTTTTGATGTCATTTCTGAAAATTATTTCGGCGGCTCCTTTAGCTCCCATTACTGCTATTTCTGCAGATGGCCAAGCAAAGTTCATGTCAGCTCCTATGTGCTTACTATTCATCACATCATAAGCTCCACCATATGCTTTTCTGGTAATCACAGTGATTCGCGGCACCGTTGCTTCGCTGAACGCATAGAGTAGTTTGGCTCCGTTAGTTATGATAGCATTCCACTCTTGATCTGTTCCAGGTAAAAAACCAGGGACATCTTCAAACACGAGTAGTGGAATATTAAAACAATCACAAAAACGAACAAATCGAGCTCCTTTCTGTGAAGAAGGGACATCTAAGACTCCTGCGAGGTATGCAGGCTGATTAGCCACTATACCTATACTTCGGCCCGCTAGCCTTGCAAAACCTACTACTATATTTGGGGCAAATTTCTCGTGTATTTCAAAGAAAGTACCGGTATCTATGGTGCCATTTATTACTTCACGTATGTCATACGGTTGATTAGCACTTTGAGGTACTAAGTTAGCCAGTTCTTCTCTGATCTCGTCTGTCAGTTTATAGTCTAACTTCTGAGGTTGCTCTTCGCAGTTTTGTGGCATGTAACTAAGTAGTTTTTTGATATCTTCTATAGCTTCCAGATCGTTAGCGGCTGTGAGATGTGCTACACCACTTTTTTCAGAGTGTACGCTGGCACCGCCTAGATCTTCAGAAGTTACCTCCTCATTGGTCACCGTCTTTACCACATTAGGACCGGTGACGAACATGTAGCTGGTGTCTTCTACCATAAGTATGAAATCTGTGATGGCAGGAGAGTATACAGCTCCACCTGCACAAGGCCCCATTATGGCACTGAGCTGAGGGATCACACCGCTGGCTTGAGTATTTCTATAAAATATGTCTGCATACCCACCTAGAGAGACGACGCCCTCCTGTATACGTGCACCGCCACTATCATTGAGACCTATCATTGGTGCTCCATTTCTCATAGCCATGTCCATTATTTTGCAGATTTTTTCTGCGTGTGTTTCTGATAGAGATCCACCAAAAACAGTAAAATCTTGAGAGAAAACATAGACTAGTCTGCCTGCAATAGTGCCATATCCGGTTACCACACCATCCCCAGGATAGTGCATTTTTTCCATACCAAAATCAGTACTTCGGTGCTTTACTAAAGCACCTATTTCCTCAAAGGAATTTTTATCTAGCAGGAGATCTAGTCGTTCACGAGCAGTAAGTTTGTTTTTACCGTGCTGTGCATCTATTCTTTTTTGCCCACCGCCGAGTTTAGACTCTGCGAGTTTTTGGGTGAGTAAGTCTCTTCTATTCATTTATCCTTCTTCTAGTGTAGCTATTAGTTCTTCTGTGAGTTCTAGGTTGTGATAGACGCATTGTACATCGTCATCTTCCTCAAATTTGTCTATAATTTTCAGTACCTCCTGTGCTTCAGGAATACTGAGTATGGTTGTACTTTTTGGTATTTGCTGGATTTCGGTGCTTATGGCCTCTATCTGCAGTTCTGCCAGTTTAGCCTGCATACTACCATAGTCATCAAAAGAGGTGTAGATGACGGTAATTTCCTCATCTTTTTCTACATCTTCTGCTCCGCCATCTATCAGTTCTAACTCTAGATTTTCCTCGTCTTTTCCCTTTAGGGATGTATTATCTACGGTGAATACTCCCTTGGTGTCGAATATAAAGCTAAGCGAGCCGTTGGTTCCTAAGGTTCCACCACTTTTAGTGAATATTGACCTTACCGCTGCCACAGTTCTGTTCAGATTATCTGTAGTAGCTTCTACGAAGATGGCTATACCATGTGGAGCATATCCTTCGTACGTATAGGTCTGCAAGTTGGCGGCTTCTGCACCACTTCCTTTTTTAATAGCACGTTCTATTGTGTCTTTGTTAAGATTTGCACCTTTTCCGTTTTGTACAGCTAGCCTCAGTGCTGGGTTGCTGTCTAGGTCAGGACCACTATCCCGTGCGGCTATGGTGATCTCTTTTATGATACGAGTCCATACTTTAGCTCTCTTTTTATCTTGAGCTGCTTTGCGGTGTTTTATATTGGCCCATTTGCTATGTCCTGCCATGTGTACTGTTCTCTATTTTTTACATCGCAAACTTAGTCTAATTGCATAAAAAAGCCGTTCCCAATACAATTGGGGACGGCTTTTTTATAATCGAACTATAGATTAGTGAGCTATAGTTACTTTAG